>NZ_SOKV02000007.1:0-164715 GCF_004407025.1 Paracoccus sp. DMF | reverse complement strand
TCGTCGACATGATCAAGTGTTAACACGCCCTAGATCGGCGCGAAGCTTGGGCACCGGTTGATTGTTCTGTCCCCTCATATACTTTCTGCACCGCAGCATTGCAAGATTATTTTCGCTGCGGCGCAGAAAATTCCTCAGGCCCGCTCGTGGACATAGATGCCGGGCGCCGGGCCGAAGCCTTCGCCGGGCTCGCGCGCCTCGACCATGCGGCCGGCGTGCTGGGCCAGCCATTCGCCCCAGCGTCCCCACCAGCTGCCCTCGTGATACTGGGCCTTGTCGCGCCAGTCCTGCTCGCCGCCCTCGAAGCCGGCGTCCGAGGTGTAATGGCCGTATTTCTTCTTGCTGGGCGGGTTGATGATGCCGGCGATATGGCCCGATTCCGACAGAATGAAGCGCTTGTCCCTGGACCCCATCTGCGCGATGCCGCGCCAGCTGTCGCGCCAGGGGGCGATATGGTCGGTCTCGCAGGCGATGGCGCAGAGCGGCACCTCGACCTGGCTGATGTGCAGCTTGTGGCCCATCAGCTCGAACCCCTCGCCGACGAAACGGTTCTGCTGGCACAGGCCGCGCAGGTATTCCACCGCCATGCGGCCCGGCAGGTTGGTGCCGTCGCCGTTCCAGAACAGCAGGTCGAAGGCCGGCGGCGTCTCGCCCAGCATGTAGCTGCGGATCGCCGGTCCCCAGACCAGGTCGTTGGCGCGCAGGAAGCTGAAGGTGCGCGTCATCAGCTGCGCGCTGAGCACGCCGGTCCGCCCGGCCTCTTCCTCGATGCCGGTGACGAAATCGTCCTGCAGATAGGCGGTGAATTCGCCCTGTTCGGCGAAATCGGTCAGTGTGGTGAAGAAGGTGGCCGAGTTCACCCGGCTGTCGCCGCGCTGCTTCAGCAGCGACAGCGTTAGCGCCAGGGTGGTGCCAGCGATGCAATAGCCGACCACGTTCAGCTTTTTCTGGTCGGTCAGGTCCAGCACCCGGTCCATGATTTCCAGATAGGACGAGACATAATCGTCCATCCCGGTGTCGCCATAGCTGGGATCGGGGTTCTTCCAGGCCACCACGAACAGCGTATAGCCCTGATCGACAATCCATTTGATCAGGCTGTTCTGCGGCTTCAGGTCCATGATGTAGAACTTGTTGATCCAGGGCGGAAAAATCACCAGCGGGATCTCGTGCACGCTTTCGGTGGTCGGCTTGTACTGGATCAGTTCATAGAGCTTGGTGCGCGCGACCACGGTGCCGGCAGAGGTGCCGATGTTCTCGCCCACCCGGAAGGCGTCGCGGTCGGCCAGTGAGACGATCAGCTCGCCGCTGTGGTTCTCGACGTCGCGCACCAGGTTCTCGAGCCCGCGCACCAGGCTTTCGCCCTCGGTCGCCACGGCCTTTTCCAGTGCGTCGGGGTTGGTCGCCAGGAAATTCGTCGGCGCCATCATGTCGATCATCTGGCGGGTGAACCATTCGACCCGGCGGCGGTCGGTCATCTGTGGCAGGTCGAGCGCGCTTGCCGCCTCGGTCAGGGCCTGGGCATTGATCTGGTACTGGCGCTTGATGAAGTTGAAAAAGGGATGCGCCTCCCACAGCGGATTGGCAAAGCGGCGGTCGCGCGGCCCTTCGTCGGTCGGCGGCACCAGCGTGCCGCGGGCCAGCGCGGCCTGGGCCTCGGCGAAATGGCGCAGAGTCTCGCCCCAATAGCTGACCTGCTGGCCCATCACCCGCTCGGGCTGTTCGGCCAGCAGCTTCATCCAGGCCGAGGTGGCGGTCGCGAACAGGTCGGGGCCGGGCATCTCGACGCCGGGGCTATGCGCCTTGCGCTGCGACAGGGCGCCGATCAGGCGCTGGGTCAGCGATTCGATACGCTCGATATTGGCGGTCAGTTGCCCCGGCAGCCGGCTGGCGCTGCCGAAGGCGGCCTCGGCAAAGGCCACGGTGGCGGGATTGCCCGGGCGGGCGGCGGCGGAGTCCGAGGCGCCGGCGGCGGGCCGGACAGCGGCCCCGGCGGCCGGCGCCCGGGCGGGGGTCGCCTCGGCGGCCGGGGCCGGGCCGGTCGCGCCGAGCGGCCGCAGCGCCTCGTCGGCGGCGCTCAGTGTCGCGGCATCGGCCTTGGCGACCTTGGCGGTGGGCTTGCGGCGGGTTCCGGTGCGGGTGTCGCTGCGCACGGCGGCACGGGCACGGGCGGCGGCGTTGCGCGGGGTGGACTTCGCGGCCGCAGCCTTGGCCGCGGCCGGTTTCACGGTCGGCTTGCCGGCGGGCGCGGCGGCGGCTTCGGTCTTGGCGGCTTCGGTTTTCGCGGGTGTCTTGGCCGCCCCGCTGCGCGCCGGCTTCGGCTTGGCGGGGGCCGAATCGCCCGGGACCGGGGCGGCTTCCGTGGCCGGGCTTACCGTCTTGGTCGGTGCGCGGGTCTTCGCGGCGCCGGAACGGGGTTTTCCCTCGGCCCCGGCAGCCTTGGCATCCGTGCCCGCGTCCGGTTTTTCGTCCTTGCCCGCCATAATTGACAATCCTCCCCTAAACGTAAAAGCATTATGCCTAGCACATACCGCAGGTAAAGCCGTGACCTTTCCCGGCCAGGCCGAATCCGGCGCATTCAACGGAGAACTGGTAGCGATGGCGACTTACAAGGGACTGAGGGGCATCATCTCCTATGACGCGATGGAGACGATCCGCAACACCAATGAATGGATGGGGGCCAGCGCGCGGGCGCTGTCGTCCTATCCGGCCTTCGCGATGATCCCGAACCCGATGTTCAAGCTGATGTCCGCCTGGGGCCGGGTCGCGGAGCGCAGCTTCGCCCGCATGGTCATCAAGCCGGACTGGGAAATCCCGCCCATCGTCTCCGAGGACGGCCAGGACCACGTCGTCTATGTCGAGCCGGTGGTCGAGCGGCCTTTCGGCGACCTGGTGCATTTCCGCGTCGCCCGGCGCGAGCCGATGGCCCGCAAGGTCCTGCTGGTCGCTCCAATGTCCGGGCACTACGCCACCCTCCTTCGCACCACCGTCACATCACTGCTTCCGGACTGCGAAGTCTATGTGACGGATTGGCACAATGCCCGTGACATTCCGGTCAGCTGCGGCAAGTTCGACATCGAGGATTACACCCAGTATCTGGTCGACTTCATCCGCCACCTCGGGCCGGACGTGAACGTGATCGCGGTCTGCCAGCCGGCGCCGCTGGCCCTGGCCGCGACCGCGCTGCTGGCGGAGCAGGAGCCCAAGGCCCAGCCGCGCTCGCTGATCCTGATCGGCGGCCCCATCGACCCCGACGCCGCCGCGACCGAGGTCACCGACTTCGGCAACCGCATGACCATGGGCGAGCTCGACTACCTGATGATCCAGCAGGTCGGCTTCAAGTATCGCGGCGCCGGGCGCATGGTCTATCCGGGCCTGGCGCAGCTCAGCTCCTTCATCGCGATGAACGCCGAAACCCATGCCAAGGCCTTCATCGACAAGATCTTCGCCGAGGCGCGCGGCGAGGGCTCCGAGGGTGACAAGCACTACAAGTTCTACGACGAATACCTGGCCGTGATGGACATGACGGCGGAGTTCTACCTCTCGACCGTCGAGCGCATCTTCAAGGGGCTGGAAATCGCGCAGAACCGCTTTACCGTGAACGGCCAGCCGGTCGACCTGTCCCGGATCACCGATGTCGCGGTCATGACCATCGAGGGCGCCAATGACGACATCTCGGCCCCCGGCCAATGCGTCGCGGCGCTGGCGCTGTGCTCGGGCGTGCCGGACGCGAAGAAGCAGCAGCATCTGGAACCCGGCGCCGGCCATTACGGCATCTTCGCCGGCAAGAGCTGGCGGCTGAACATCCGCCCGCTGGTGCTGGACTTCATCGACGAACAGCTCAGCGCCCCGGCCACCCCGATCCGTCGCCGCCGCAGCACGGCGCCGATCGACTGCGGCCTGACCTCGGGCAACGACCTCGACGGCAAGCTGGCGGTCTGATCCGCCGGCCCCTTGGCGAAAGGCGCGACCCCGGCCGCGCCCTTCTCACGCCCGCTCCAGCACCTCCTGAAGCGCCGCGCCGATCAGCGCCAGGCAGTCCGGCGTCGAAAAGCGGTGATCGGCGGCCTTGACCAGCACCAGCCGCATGTCGGGGCCCTCGGCATGGCCCAGCAGGTCCAGCGCCCAGGACACCGGCACATCCGCATCCGCCGTTCCCTGCAGGAAGCGCACCGGAAACGGCAGTTCCAGCGGCCGGTCTAGCACCAGATGCCGCCGCCCGTCCTCGATCAGCCGGCGGGTGATGACATAGGGCGCGTCGTAATCGCTGGGCCGCAGCACCCGGCCCTCGCGCAGCAGCGCCGCGCGCTGCCCCGGGTCCATGCCCGCCCAGAAACCGCGTTCGGTGAAATCCGGCGCCGCCGCGACGGTGACCAGTCCCGCCAGCCGCTCGGGCATGGCCCGCGCCAGCAGCAGGCTGATCCAGCCGCCCATGCTCGACCCGACCAGCACCAGCGGCCCCTCGACCCGGTCCAGCACCGCCTGCGCATCGGCCAGCCAGTCGCCGATGCAGCCGTCCTCGAAGGCGCCCGAGGATTCGCCATGGCCGGAATAATCCAGCCTCAGGAACGCGTGCCCGCGCGCCCGCGCCCAATCCTCCAGCCAGACCGCCTTGGTGCCCTGCATGTCCGAGCGGAACCCGCCCAGGAACACCACGCAGGGCCCCTGCCCCTCCAGCCGGTTGCAAGCGATCCGCCGCCCCTGCGGCCCGTCCAGAAATTCCGTCATTCTTTCTTGTCCAAATATCCTGCGGGGGAGTCGCGGCACGCGACGGGGGCGCAAAGCCCCCGGCGAACCTAGCCGCATTGACAAGCCGCGACAATCGCGCGACACCCGCGCGACATAACCCGCAATCGGGCGTTCCGTGGGCGCCAAACCGACGAGGAGGACATGATGTCCCAGATCTCCCTCACTTTCCCCGATGGCAATGCGCGCGACTATCCCGCCGGCACGACCGCGGCCGAGGTCGCGGCCTCCATCGCCCCCAGCCTGGCAAAGAACGCCATCTCGGCCAGCCTGGACGGCAGCCATATCGACCTGGCCTGGCCGATCGAGAAATCCGGCAAGATCGCCATCAATACGATGAAGGACAGCGAGCCGGCGCTGGAGCTGATCCGCCACGACCTCGCCCATATCATGGCGCGCGCCGTGCAGGAGCTCTGGCCCGACGTCAAGGTCACCATCGGCCCGGTCCGCGACCAGGGCTGGTTCTACGACTTCGACCGCGCCGAGCCCTTCACGCCCGAGGACCTCGGCGCCATCGAGGCGCGGATGAAGCAGATCATCGCCGCCCGCGACCCGGTCCGCACCGAAGTCTGGGACCGCGCCCGCGCCCGCGCCTATTACGAAGAGCGGGGCGAGCCGTTCAAGGTGGAACTCCTCGACCGCATCCCGGGCGACGAGCCGATCCGGATGTATTGGCACGGCGACTGGCAGGACCTGTGCCGCGGCCCGCACCTGCAATCGACCGGCCAGGTGCCGGCCGATGCCTTCAAGCTGACCCATGTCGCCGGCGCCTATTGGCTGGGCGATGCCTCGCGCCCGATGCTGCAGCGCATCTATGGCGTGGCCTTCAGGAACCGCGACGACCTCAAGGCCCACCTGACGATGCTGGAAGAGGCCGCCAAGCGCGACCACCGCAAGCTCGGCAAGGAAATGGAGCTCTTCCACTTCCAGGAGGAAGCCCCCGGCATGGTGTTCTGGCACCCGAACGGCTGGACGATCTACCGCGAGTTGGAGGCCTATATGCGCCGCCGCCTGATCCGCGCCGGCTACAAGGAAATCAAGACGCCCCAGGTCGTCGACCGCATCCTGTGGGAGAAGTCGGGTCACTGGGAAGCCTATCGCGAGAACATGTTCATCGTCGAGGTGGACGAGGAAGGCGCCAAGGAAAAGCGCATCAACGCGCTGAAGCCGATGAACTGCCCCTGCCACGTCCAGGTCTACAACCAGGGCCTGAAATCCTATCGCGACCTGCCGCTGCGGCTGGCGGAGTTCGGCTCCTGCCACCGCTACGAATCCTCGGGCTCGATGCACGGGCTGATGCGGGTGCGCGGCTTCGTCCAGGACGACGCACATATCTTCTGCACCGAGGACCAGATCGAGGACGAATGCGCCGGCTTCATCGCGCTCCTGTCCTCGGTCTACAAGGACCTCGGCTTCGACGGCTTCGACATCAAGCTCTCGACCCGGCCCGAGGTGCGGATCGGCACCGACGCGCAATGGGACAAGGTCGAGGGTGCGCTGAAAGGCGCCATCGAAAAGCTGGGCCTGCCCTATGAGATCAACCCCGGCGACGGCGCCTTCTACGGGCCCAAGCTGGACTTCAAGCTGACCGACGCCATCGGCCGCGAATGGCAATGCGGCACCTTCCAGGTCGATCCCAACCTGCCCGAGCGGCTCAGCGCGGAATATGTCGGCGAGGACGGCGCCAAGCACCGGCCCTATATGCTGCACCGCGCCGTGCTGGGCAGTTTCGAGCGCTTCATCGGCATCCTGATCGAGAACTACTCGGGCAAGCTGCCGCTGTGGCTGGCGCCGCGCCAGGTCGTGGTCGCCTCGATCGTCTCGGGTGCCGACGATTATGTGCATGAAGTCGTGGCCGCGCTGCGCCAGGCCGGCATCCGCGCCGAAGCCGACACCCGCAACGAAAAGATCAATTACAAGGTCCGCGAGCATTCGGTCGGCAAGGTCCCGGTCATCATGGCCATCGGCATGAAGGAGGTCGAGGACCGCAGCGTCTCGATCCGCCGTCTTGACAAGCAGGGCAGCGAGGTGCTGGATCTTGACCAGGCGGTCAAAACGCTTCGCGACGAAGCGGCCCCGCCCGACCTGCGCTGAATGATTCGACCGAAAGACCAGCGACAATTCGCCCAGAACGCCGCACGAACCCCAGCGATCCCGGGGGGTGCGGCGCTTTCCTGCTTGCGTTTTTTAAGGAATCGTTCATCCTCGCGTCCGCGTGAGCACGACTTTCTACCGCCTCCCTTCACGGGGCAGCCGGACTTGACGGGAAAGGGCTGCACGGCCCGGGCGCAATCTCGCCCCGGGAGGACTTGAAGGAGAGACGGTATAATGGCTACCGGCACCGTGAAATGGTTCAACGCCACCAAAGGCTATGGCTTCATCGCGCCCGATGACGGCGGCAAGGACGTGTTCGTCCACATTTCCGCCGTTGAGCGTGCTGGCCTGACCGGCCTGAACGACAACCAGAAGATCGCCTACGAACTGCAAGCCGGCCGCGACGGCCGCAGCTCGGCCAGCGACCTCAAGCTGCTCTGATCCGCCAGAGCCCGGAATTCCCGAAACGGCCCGCCCCGTCGCGGGCCGTTTTCCTTTGCGCCGGCCGGCTTCTTTCTTGGCGAAATATCCCGGGGGAACGCGGGAGCGCCCCCATCGAGGGAGCACGCCCGCGTGGGGGCAGAGCCCCCTTTCCCGCCGCGCGCCAAGCGCCTATCTGGACGGGCGGAAACAAGCGAGAGACTGCGGGATGAACCTGGCCGAACATGTGCTGCGCGCGGGACTTGCCCATCCGGACCGGCTGGCCATGTCGGTCCTGGGCCTCGGCCGCGCCGACCGCTGGTCGCATGCCCGGCTGCGCCGGGCGGTGCTGGGCACGGCGACCGGCCTGTTGCAGCAGGGCCTTGCCCCGGGCGACCGGCTGCTGATGCGGCTGGGCAATACGCCGGCCTTCCCGATCACCTATCTTGGCGCCATCGCGGCAGGCATCGTGCCGGTCCCGACCTCGGCCATGCTGACGGCGCCCGAGATCACCCGCCTCGCCGTCGCCCTGCAGCCGAAGGCGATCGTCGCGGATGCGGGCATCGCCCTGCCCGACCACCCGGCCCCGATGCTGCCCGCCGCCCGGCTGGCCGAATTCGAATCGCTGCCCGCTGCGGGTTTCGCCATGGGCGAGCCGGACCGGCTGGCCTATATCGTCTTCACCTCGGGCAGTTCGGGCCAGCCGCGCGCGGTCTGCCATGCGCATCGGGCGATCCTTGCCCGGCAGATGATGTTCGACGGCTGGTATGGGCTCACGCCGCAGGACCGGCTGCTGCATGCCGGCGCCTTCAACTGGACCTTCACGCTGGGCACCGGGCTGATGGACCCATGGACCCTGGGCGCGACGGCGCTGATCCCGGCCGAGGGCATCACCCCCGAACAGATCCCGCTGTTGGCCAGCCGCCACGGCGCCACGCTGGTCGCCGCCGCGCCGGGCGTGTTCCGGCGCATGCTGCGCGCCGACTGGCAGCCCTGGCCGGGGCTGCGCCACGGGCTGACGGCGGGCGAGCGGCTGGACCCCGGCCTGCGCCGCGCCTGGCAGGCCCGCACCGGCACCGACCTGCATGAGGCCATGGGCATGTCGGAATGCTCGACCTTCCTGTCCGGCAGCCCGGCGCGGCCGGCGCCCGAGGGCACGGCGGGCTTTGCGCAGCCCGGCCGCCGCCTTGCCATCCTCGACGAAGCGGGGGCTGAAACCGCCGGCGCCGGCACCCTGGCCGTGCATCGCAGCGACCCCGGCCTGTTCCTGGGCTATCTCGACCAACCCGAGGAAACGGGGGGGAAATTCCTCGGCGACTGGTTCCTGACCGGCGACCTGGCCGAGACCACGCCCGAGGGCGCGATCCGCACCCTGGGCCGCGCCGACGACATGATGAACGCCGGCGGCTTCCGCGTCGCGCCGGGCGAGGTCGAGGATGCGCTGGCCGCCCATCCCGAGGCCGGCGAGGTGGCGGCAACCGACCTGCCGGTCGGCCCTGGCAGCAGCGTCATCGCCGCCTTCTGGACCGGCCCGGCCCCGGCCGACACCCTGCGCGAGCATGCCGAGGCCCGGCTGGCGCGCTACAAGCAACCCCGCGAATATATTCATCTTTCCGCCCTGCCCCGCACGCCGACCGGCAAGGTCAACCGCCGCGCCCTGCGCGAGCACTACCGCAAGGACCAGCCATGACCGAGCCCCTCCCCGGCCAGATCCGCCTCGACATCTTTGCCGACCCGGTCTGCCCCTGGTGCCTGATCGGCAAGGCCGAGCTGGACCGGGCGCTGGAAAGCCGGCCCGACCATCCCTTCGCCATCACCTGGCAGCCGTTCCAGCTGGACCCGCAGATGCCGCAGGCCGGCATGGATTACGTCGCCTATATGAAGATGAAATTCGGCGACGAAAAGGGCATCCTGGCCGCGATGAAGCCGGTGATGGAGGCCAGCGAGCGCCTGGGCCTGTGGATCAACCCCAGCCTGATCGAGCGGGTGCCGAACACGCTGAATGCCCATCGTTTGCTGCATTGGGCGGGGCTGGAAGGGGTGCAGACCCCGGTCATGTCCGGGCTGATGCGGGCGCATTGGCGCGAGGGCCAGAACATCGGCAACCCCGACGTGCTGGCCCGGATCGGCGAACAGGCCGGCATGAGCGGCACGGTGATCCGCCGGCTGCTCGCCACCGCCGAGGACCGCGACGAGATCGCCGCGCGCGAGATCCACGCCCGCCAGCGCGGCATCGGCTCGGTCCCGACCTTCATCGTTGCCGAAAGCCATGTCGTCACCGGCGCCCAGCCGGCGAGCCTGTGGCAGGACGTCATCGACGAGCTGACCGGGCGCGCCTGACGCCCTGACGCAACGGCAGCGCGCGTTGCATCGGCATCACCGCGCGTCCGAATTCGCGAAACCCCAGCAAGCGCTAGGCCGGGGCCTGCGCAGCCCGTGCAGCGGGCGTACACCGCGCGTACACAGCCCGTGCACCGCCCCGGGGACTTTCACGCCCCGGATCCGTGCTTATCTGTTATCCTGAAGCCTCGGCCCGCGTCTTGGGCCGCGCGAGAGGATGCCGATGACCCGCTTTGCCGCCCCCATCGCCGAACAGATCTGGGACATGAAATACCGCCTGAAACAGGCCGACGGCACGCCGATCGACCTGTCGGTCGAGGACAGCTGGCGCCGCGTCGCCCGCGACCTCGCAAGCGTCGAGGCCGATCCCGCGCTGTGGGAGGACCGCTTCTTTGCCGCGCTTCAGGATTTCCGCTTCCTGCCCGCCGGCCGCATCCTGGCCGGCGCCGGCACCGGGCGCGAGGTGACGCTGTTCAACTGCTTCGTCATGGGCACCATCCCCGACAGCATGGAGGGCATCTTCCAAGCCCTGAAGGAGGCCGCGCTGACCATGCAGCAGGGCGGCGGCATCGGCTATGACTTCAGCACCATCCGGCCCAGGGGCGCGGCGGTGCATGGCGTCGCCGCCGACGCCTCGGGGCCGCTCTCGTTCATGGACGTCTGGGACGCGATGTGCCGCACCATCATGTCGGCGGGCTCGCGCCGCGGCGCGATGATGGCGACCATGCGCTGCGACCATCCCGACATCGAGGGTTTCATCGAGGCCAAGCAGGACAGCGCCCGGCTGCGCATGTTCAACCTGTCGGTGCTGGTGACGGACGCCTTCATGCAGGCGGTCAACGAGGACGCGCCCTGGGACCTGCAATTCGACGGCAAGGTCTATCACACCATCGCGGCCCGCGACCTGTGGAACCGGATCATGCGCGCGACATATGATTATGCCGAGCCGGGGGTGATCTTCATCGACCGCATCAACCAGCTGAACAACCTCGGCTATGCCGAGACCATCGCCGCCACCAACCCCTGCGGCGAACAGCCGCTGCCGCCCTATGGCGCCTGCCTGCTGGGCAGTATCAACCTGGCCCGGCTGGTCGAGGCGCCCTTCACGGATGCGGCGCGGCTGGACATGGCGGCCCTGGACGAGCTGACCCGCGCGGCGGTCAGGATGATGGACAATGTCGTCGACGCGAGCCGCTTTCCCCTGCCGCAGCAGGCGGCCGAGGCGCAGGCCAAGCGCCGCATCGGGTTGGGCGTCACCGGGCTTGCCGATGCGCTGGTCATGCTGGGGCTGCGCTATGGCGCGCCGGGGGCGGTGGCGCAGACCCGGGAATGGATGCATGCCATCGCCCGGGCGGCCTATCTCGCCTCGGCCGATCTCGCGCGCGAAAAGGGGCCGTTCCCGCTGTTCCAGGCCGAGCCCTTCCTGGCCTCGGGCTTCATGGCACAGATGGACGAGGACGTGCGCGACGCCATCGCCGCCCATGGCATCCGCAACGCGCTGCTGACCAGCATCGCGCCGACCGGGACGATCAGCCTTTACGCCGGCAATGTCAGCTCGGGCATCGAGCCGGTCTTTGCCCATGCCTATACCCGCAAGGTGCTGCAAAAGGACGGCTCGCGCACCGAAGAGGAGGTGGTGGACTATGCCGTCGCGCTGTGGCGCGAGGCGCATGGCGACGGCCTGCCCCCGGCTTTCGTCGATGCGCAGGGGCTGGCGCCGATGGACCATGTCGCCATGCAGGCGGCGGCGCAGGAATGGGTGGACAGCTCGATCTCCAAGACCATCAACTGCCCCGCGGACATCGGTTTCGAGGCCTTCAAGGACGTCTATCTGGCCGCCTGGGAGCTGGGCTGCAAGGGCTGCACCACCTATCGCCCGAACGACGTGACCGGCAGCGTGCTGGCGGTCAGCGAGGGCTCCGAGGCCGCGCCGCAGCCCGACCGCGGCGCCGAAGTGGTCTATCTGACCGAGCCGCTGGACCGGCCGGCGGCGCTGGAGGGCGCCACCTACAAGCTGAAGTTCCCCGGCAGCGAGCACGCGATCTACATCACCATCAACGACATCGTGCAGGCCGGCCACCGCCGCCCGTTCGAGGTCTTCATCAACTCGAAGAACATGGAGCATTTCGCCTGGACCGTGGCGCTGACCCGGATGATCTCGGCGGTGTTCCGGCGCGGCGGCGACGTCAGCTTCGTGGTCGAGGAGCTGAAGGCGGTCTTCGACCCGCGCGGCGGCGCCTGGATGGAGGGGCGCTACGTGCCCTCGATCCTGGCCGCGATCGGCGGCGTGATCGAGCGCCACATGATCGCCATCGGCTTCATCGAGGCCGAGGGCAAGGGGCTGAAATCCGACCCGACGGCGCTGGCGCTAGGCGGTGGCCCGCAGGCGCGGGCGGGGGGCGATGGCCCGCAGATGCGGGCGGGGGGCGACGCGCCGCGCGGCCCGGCCTGTCCCTCCTGCGGGCAATACGGCATGCTGATGATCGAGGGCTGCATGACCTGCCCGCATTGCGGCTATTCGAAATGCGGCTGAGGGGGCGCGTGGTCGCTGTTGTGCGGCCAAGCACAAAATGAGCCTTACCCGGACTGTTTGAGCCTTCTTGCAAGCATAAAGTGAGCCCAGGATTTTTCTTGGCTCACTTTACCTTTATCTATCAATATACTACTGAATTCGTCCCTTCAGGCCCTGCGGTCGCTTCACGCCTGTCCGGCTTGAGCGCGGTCCCATTGACGAGTTTTGGATGGCTGCGCATCGTCCGAAGGCCGCCCCGCCCGGCTGCGCGTCACCGCGCAAAGGCTGCAGGCCCTGCCCCCCGCCGGGACGGGCTGACGGCCACCGAGGCGCCACGGCCAAACAGGCAAGGCCGACCCTTTGCGGTGCTACACGACGAGGGGGGGGAAATTGGTAGCGGAGGAGGGATTTGAACCCCCGACACAAGGATTATGATTCCTCTGCTCTAACCAGCTGAGCTACTCCGCCACGGAGTGCGAGGGATTTACGGCGCGCCGCCGGGGCCGTCAAGGGCCTCTCCCCGCATTTCGGCAAAGTTTTTCGCCCCCGCCCCGCGCCCGTCCTTCACCGTTCCCCAAATGCCCAAGAAACCCGGGCAGGCGATCCGCACCGGGCTTCTTTGCTCTGAAAATACCCAAGGAAGCCGGTCGCGGCCCCGCCACGCCGGCAGCCGGTCCCACCAGGGCCAGGGCGCTGAAAACTCAGACGGAAATGCCCTTGCGCCCGGCCAGGTCGGTGAAGAATTGCCAGGCCACCCGGCCCGAGCGCGAGCCCCGCGTCGCCTGCCATTCGATGGCCTCGGCGCGCAGCTCCTCCTCGCCGATCGACAGGTCATAGGCGTCGCAATAGCCGCGCACCATGGCCAGGTATTCGTCCTGCGAACAGGGGTGGAAGCCCAGCCACAGCCCGAAGCGATCCGACAGCGAGACCTTCTCCTCGACCGCCTCGCCGGGGTGGATCGCGGTCGAGCGTTCGTTGTCGATCATGTCGCGCGGCATCAGGTGGCGCCGGTTCGAGGTGGCGTAAAGGATCACGTTCTCGGGCCGGCCCGAGATGCCGCCGTCCAGCACCGCCTTCAGCGATTTATACTGCGTGTCGTCATGGCTGAACGACAGGTCGTCCGAAAACAGCACGAAGCGCCGGTCGCGCGCCCGGCCCAGGATCGACAGCAGCCGACCGACCGAGCCCAGATCCTCGCGCGCAATCTCGACCAGCACCAGCGGCAGGCCTTGGCGCACCGCCTCGGCATGCACCGCCTTGACCAGCGAGGACTTGCCCATGCCGCGCGAGCCCCAGAGCAGCGCGTTGTTCGCCGCGTGGCCGCGGGCGAATTGCAGCGTATTGGCCAGGAGCGTGTCGCGGGCGCGGTCGATGCCGATCAGCTGCACCAGCTCGACGCGGCTGACCTCGGGCACCGGCTCCAGCCGGTCGGGGTCGGGCTGCCAGACATAGGCCGTGGCCTCGGTGAAGCTCGGCGCCGGGGCGGGCGGCGGCGCCATGCGCTCCAGCGCCTCGGCGATGCGGGTCATCAAGGTCTCAGACATCGGCCTGCTCTTCCAGTTCGCGTTTGCGTTCGATGCGGCGCACGAGGAAGATCGACACCTCGTAAAGCCCGTAGATCACCGTGAACAGCACGATCTGGCTGATGACGTCGGGCGGCGTCACCATGGCGGCCAGCACCAGGATGACGATGATCGCATAGCGCCGCATGCTGGCCAGCCCCTCGGAACTGACCAGCCCGGCCTTGCCCATCAGCGTCAGCGCCACCGGCAGCTGGAACGACAGGCCAAAGGCCAGGATGAACTTGGTGGTCAGGGTCAGGTATTCCTCGACCGAGCCCTGGAAGACGATGCCGGCCCAGGGCTCCTTGGCGGCCGCGGTCGCACCCGCCGCCGCCGTGGCCGCCGCCGACGCCGGGTCGTCCGGCAGCGCCAGCGGCCCCTGCTGGAAGCCCAGGAAGAAGTCGAAGGCCCAGGGCAGGATGATGTAATAGGCGAAAGCCGCGCCGATCAGGAACATCACCGGCGAGGCGACCAGGAAGGGCAGCAGCGCGTTCTTCTCGCTGCGATAGAGCCCCGGCGCCACGAAGCGCCACAGCTGATAGCCCACGACCGGAAACGCCAGCACGAAGCCGCCGAAGAAGGCGATGCGCATGGCGACGAAGAATCCCTCCTGCATCTTCAGCAGGATCAGCCCGCAGGTCTGGCCGCGCTTTTCCAGCGCCGTGCAGACCGGCTGGGTCAGGAAGTCGAAGATCGGGTTCCAGACGAAATAGCACAGCACCATGGCCAGCACGAAGGCCAGCACCGACCAGATCAGCCGGGTGCGCAATTCCTTGAGATGCTCGATCAGCGGAGCCGAGCTGTCGTCGATATCGTCCGGCTTGGCGGATTTCGTTGCCACGGCGCGGGGCCCTTCCTGTCAGTCTTGCTGGTCGCGGTCCGAGCGCCGCACGGCATGAAGCTGCCGCCGCCCCTCGACCGGCGCCCCGGGCGGCTCGGCCGCCACCAGCGCGTGCGGCGCGGCCTCGACCACGGCCGGCGCGGGGGGAACCGGGGCCGAGGGATCGGGCAGCGGCTTGCCGGGCGCCTCGTCCTTGGGATTCAGCGGATCCCATTTCTCGAACCGCTCGGTGGCGCGCTCCAGCGCGTCCAGCCCCAGCGCCCGTTTCGAACCCAGCGCGTTCACGTCCTTCAGCGTCTTGGCGGCGTCATCCAGGCCCGAGGCCTTGGCGGCGTCCTCCATCGCTGAACTGAATTCGCGCGCCATCGAGCGGGCGCGCGCGGTGATGCGGCCCAGCGTGTGGAACAGCTTGGGCAGGTCTTCGGGGCCGATGACGATCAGCGCGACCACGCCGATCAGCAGCAGCTCGCTCCAGCCGATGTCCAACATGCGCGTGCTGGGATCAGAGCTTGGTCTGATCGGTCGGCGTCACGTCGCGCAGCGTGCTGTCGGCGGCAAGGCGGGCGCGCTCGGCGTCCAGCCGCGCCCGTTCGGCGGCCAGCTCGGCCCGGGCGCGCTCGATGTCCTCGCCGGTCTTCAGCTCGACCTCCTTGACCTCGCCCTTCGCGGCGGCGTCGATCTCGTCGGCGCCGTCCTTGACGCCTTTCTTGAAGGCGGTGATGCCCTTGCCGACCTCGCCCATCAGGGACGAGACCTTGCCGCGCCCGAACAGGACCAGGACGACGATCGCGATCAGGAGCAGCGCCATGGGAGAAGGTGCGTGCATGTCATTAACCTCCGTGGCAGGACCAGGAAGCCCCGCGTGTTCGTACCCACCCGATATAGGGGTGGATCGGCCGCCACGAAACCCCCAATTCCGTGATCCGGGCGCGTCAAGCGCGGCCCGGCTTCCCCCGGCGAGGAAAGCGGGCGATACTGGTCTCCGCCATGGAAACGACCCAGATCATCAGCGCTTTCGTCACCCTGTTCGTGGTCGTGGACCCGGTCGGGCTGGCGCCGCTGTTCATCGCGCTGACCCGCGGCATGTCGCCGCAACACCGCCGCCGCGTCGGCTGGCGGGCCTTGGCCATCGCGGCGGGGCTGCTGACGCTGTTCGGCCTGGCGGGCGAATCGATCCTGCGCGGCATCGGCATCTCGCTGCCCGCCTTCCGCATCTCGGGCGGGATCCTCTTGTTCCTGACCGCGCTCGACATGCTGTTCGAGCGGCGGACCGAGCGGCGCGAGGGCCAGGCCAGGGACGACGACGACGACCCGTCGGTCTTTCCGCTGGCGACGCCGCTGGTCGCGGGTCCGGGGGCGCTCGCCACCATGATCCTGCTGGTCGGGCAGAACGAAAGCCCCGCGCATACGCTGATGATCCACCTGGTCATGCTGGCGGTGCTGGGAATCGCGGCGGGTTTCTTCGCCATGGCCGGGCCGATTGCGCGCCTGTTGGGACGGACCGGGACCATGGTGGTGACGCGGCTTTTCGGCATGCTGCTGGCGGCGCTGTCGATCCAGTTCGTGATCGACGGGCTCAAGGGGACGGGGCTGTTCTGATGGGCGAGGAATTCGGCCGCGCGGCCTATCTGGTGCTCTTGCTGATCGCGGTCGGCGGCTTCCTGCTGGTCGAGCTGCGCGCCCGCCCCGGCAAGACCCTGCGCCAGGCCGCGGCCTGGGGGTTGATCTTCTTGGGCGCCATCGCACTTGCCGGGCTTTGGGGCGACATCCGCCAGGCGGTGGCGCCGCAGGCCCGTATGCTGGAGGGCGGCCGCATCGAGGTGCCGCTGGGCAGTGACGGGCATTTCCACCTGGTGGCGCAGGTGAACGGCACCCCGGTCCGCTTCGTCATCGACACCGGCGCCAGCAGCATCGCGCTTGGTCCGCGCGATGCGGCCCGCGTCGGCATCGACCCCGAGGCGCTGGCCTATGTCGGCCAGGCCCGCACCGCCAACGGCATCATCGAGACCGCCCCCGTCACCCTCGGCAGTCTCACCCTTGGCGAGATCCGCGACAGCCGGGTGCCGGCCATGGTGCTGCGCAGCGACCTCGACCAGTCGCTGATGGGCATGTCCTATCTTGCGCGCTTCGCCCGCGTCAGTATCGAGGGCAACCGCCTGATCCTGGAACGCTGATCCTTATCTCTTTTGTGTAGAAATATCCCGGGGGGAGCGCGGAACGCGCGGGGGGCAGCGCCCCCCTTCGTCAACGCCGTCGCCGGGGTGCTGTCTGCCCCCCGGACCCCCCGAGGATATTTCTACACAAAAGAGAATGAGCCTGTGCGCTATTGCTTGCGTTCCCAGCGCCCGCCGGCCTCGGACCAATATTCCGCCTCGACGCCTGCGGCCTTCAGCTCGCGCCATTGCGCCCGGGCGCGATCGAGCGCCTCGGAGTCGTTGCCGTCGAAGACGATGCAGACCCGTTCGAGCCCGGCGCATTCGTCGCCCGCGACCGCGGCGCCGTCCAGCGCGATCAGGCAGCGCGGCGCATTGCCGGCCGCCTGGCCCTCGATCGTCAGCAGCACCGGCTGGCGCGCGTCATGCGGTCCACCGGCCAGCCCATGCGGCAGAAAGCCCTCGCCCAGCCACAGCTGCTCGTCCAGGCCCGCCTGACGGGCGCGGTCCCTGCCCCGGACCTCGACCCGCCAGCCGGCCTGCAGGCTCTTGCCGATCAGCATCGGCAAGAGCTGCCCCGGCCCCGAGCGGGTCAGGTGATAGAACAGGGCCGCGCCCATCACTTCGTCTCGAAACGGTCGCGCACCAGCCGGTCCAGCGTCATCACGCCCCAGCCGCTGGCCCCCTTCGGCGCCAGGTCGGTGGCCGCGGGCGGCAGCGCCACGCCGGCGATGTCGAGATGCACCCAGGGCACGTCCTTGGCCACGAAGCGATGCAGGAACTGCGCCGCGGTGATCGAGCCCGCCGCCCGGCCGCCGGTGTTCTTGATGTCCGCCAGCCGCGAATCGATCAGCTTGTCATAGGCCGCGCCCAAGGGCAGGCGCCAGGCGCCCTCGCCCTCGGAGCGGGCGGCGGCCAGCACCGCCTCGGCGAAGCTGTCGTCGTTCGAGAAGACGCCGGCGTTCTCATGGCCTAGCGCGATGATGACGGCGCCGGTCAGGGTCGCGAGATCGACGATGGCGGCCGGCTTGAAGCGGTCCTGCGCATACCAGAGCACGTCGGCCAGCACCAACCGCCCCTCGGCGTCGGTGTTGATGACCTCGATCGTGTCGCCCTTCATCGAGGCGACGATGTCGCCGGGACGCTGCGCGCGGCCGTCGGGCATGTTCTCGACCAGGCCGACCAGGCCCACGACATTGGCGCGGGCACGGCGCAGCGCCAGGGCGCGCATGACGCCCGCGACGACGCCGGCGCCGCCCATGTCCATGGTCATCTCCTCCATGCCGGCGGCCGGCTTGATCGAGATGCCGCCGGTGTCGAAGACCACGCCCTTGCCGACCAGCGCCAGCGGCGCGGCATCCTCGGCGCCGCCGTTCCAGCGCATCACCACCACCTTGGACGGGCTTTCCGAGCCCTGCCCCACCGCGAGCAGCGCCCGCATGCCGAGCTTGGCGAGCTCGTCCTCGTCCAGCACCTCGACCTCGAGGCCCAGTTCGCGCATCGCCAGAAGGCGGTCGGCGAAATCGCTGGTGGTCAGGACGTTCGCCGGCTCGTTCACCAGGTCGCGGGTGAAGAACACGCCCTCGGCCAGCGCCGCGCCCTCGGCGGCCGAGCGGGCCAGCGCCTCGGGGTCCTTGTGCATGAAAATGACCTTGCCGCGCGGCCTTTCGCCGGGCGCGGATTCGGCCGCCGGCGCTGTCGCCTCGGCCGCATCCGAAAGCCGCGCGTCGCTGGCAGCGCCGGTGCGGCTGGTCGAGGCGGCGGGCTCGGCCGGCGTCTCGGTCTCGGGCGTCTCGGCGTCGGCGTCGCCGTTCTCGGTCTTCCTGGTCTTGTAGGCCGAGAAGTCATAGGCCCGCAGCGCCAGGCCCAGCGCCACCTCGGCGGCGCGGGCATGGCTGCCGGCCAGCACCAGCGCGTCGGACTTGCCCAAGCCGGCGCCGATAGCCGCCCCGGCCTTGCGCGCGGTCAAGGAGTCCGCGCCCGAGGGCAGCGACACCAGCTGCAGCGCCTCGGCCTGCATGCCGGCGGGAAAGGCCAGCTCCAGCGACTTGCCGGGCTTCACCGCCTTCCAGGCGTCGGACTGGATCGCGCGGGCCGCCGCCTCGCGCGTCGCGCGCGGCAGGCCGCCCGGCAGCCGCCCGGTCTGCGGCACCAGGATGGCGATGCGTCCCGGATGCGCGGCCAGCCCGGCCACCTCCGTCGCCGTGAAGGAAATTTCGACCGGGTGCGTCATGATCCTGCCTTTCGCGTTGATCCGATGGGCGGAAACTAGTCACCCGGCGCGCGCTTGACCAGAGCCGGGGCTTTCCCAAATCCCGCGCAGCGGCTAATCAAACGAGGTCCGAGCCCGAGACCGCAGCCCGTGAAAGCCGCCATGCCCCGCATCGACCGCTATATCCTGACGCAGTTCCTGACCCTGTTCGGGTTCTTTGCGCTGGTGCTGGTCTCGGTCTATTGGATCAACCGGGCGGTGTCGCTGTTCGAGCAGCTGATCTCGGACGGGCAGACCGCGCTGGTGGTGCTGGAGTTCACCGCGCTGACCCTGCCGCTGGTCATTTCGGTCGTGCTGCCGATCGCGGCCTTCGCAGCCAGCGCCTATGGCACCAACCGGCTGTCCTCGGAATCCGAGCTGGTGGCGATGCAGAGCGCCGGCATGTCGCCCTGGCGGCTGGCGCGGCCGGTGCTGGTCTTTGGCGTCACCGTCGGGCTGATGGTGGCGCTGCTGGTGCATGCCATCGTGCCCTTGGCCCGCGCCCGGCTGACCGACCGCCAGGCCGAGATCGCGCAGAATGTCACCGCGCAATTCCTGCGCGCCGGCAGCTTCCAGTATCCGGTGCGCGGCGTGACGCTGTATATCAGCGAGATCGCGGCGGATGGCCGGCTGGTCTATTTCTTCCTGGAGGACGCCCGCAACCCGCGCGAACAGGTGACCTATACCGCCGCCGAGGCGCTGGTGGTCCGGACCGAGGCCGGGCCGCGGCTGGTGATGATGCAGGGCATGGTGCAGAACCTGCGCCGCACCGACGAGAAGCAGAACCTGTCGGTCACGCGCTTTTCCGAACTGACCTACGACCTCGGAACGCTGATCGACCCGAACGCGGCCCGCAAGCGCGACCTGCGCGCCTATTCGACGCTGCGGCTGCTGGATCCCGACGATGCCCTGCTGGCCGAGACCGGCGCCACCGCCGACAAGGCCCGGGCCGAGGCGCATGAGCGGCTGGCCAAGCCCTTCCAGGCGCCGGTCGCGGCCATGCTGGGCTTTGCCATGCTGCTTCTGGGCGGCTTCAGCCGCTTCGGGGTCTGGAAGCAGGTGCTCTGGGCGGTGGTGGCGCTGATCGTGGTGCAGTTCCTGGGCACGGCGGCCGAGAACCAGGTGGCGAGCGACGCCTCGCGCTGGCCGCTGATCTATGTCTCGCCGCTGGTCGGCGCGGCGATCTGCGTCGCGGTGCTGTGGCTGGCCGCGCGGCCGCGCGGCCCGCGCGGCGCCGGAAAGGGGGCGCCCGCATGATCCTGTCGGCCTATGTCGCGCGGCGCTTCCTGCGCATGTTCCTGATGATCGCGCTGATCTTCGGCGCCATCCTGTTCCTGATCGACATCGTCGAGCAGATCCGCCGCTTTTCCGACGAGGCCATCGGCCTGTCCGGCGCCGCCGTGCTGTCGCTGCTGAACATCACCGCGAGCTTCTATTCGATCATGCCGCTGATGACGGTGCTGGCCGGGATCGCGCTGTTCCTGGGCCTGTCGCGCACCTCCGAGCTGGTGGCGATCCGCGCCTCGGGGCGGTCGGGGCTGCGGGTGCTGGCGGCGCCCGCCGTCGCCGCCGTGCTGGTGGGCATGCTGGCGGTGGCGGTGCTGAACCCGATGGTGGCCGCGACCTCGAAACGCTACGACGACGCGGTGGCGCGGATGAAAAGCGGCGGCGGCCAGACCATCAGCGTCGGCGCCAATGCGGTCTGGCTGCGCCAGGCGCTGCAGATGCGCGGGCCGGACGGGGTCGAGACCATGGGCCAGGTGGTGATCCAGGCCAGCCGCGCCAGCCCGGACGCGACCACGCTTTACGACGCCACCTTCACCGTCTTTGCCGAGGGCACCGGTCCCAGCCGCCGCATCGACGCGGCCGAGGCGCGGCTGGGCGATGGCGCCTGGCAGCTGAGCGCGGTCAAGGAATGGCCGCTGAGCCAGCCCAACCCCGAGGCCATGGCCCGCACCGCCGCGACCATGGAACTGCCGACCGACCTGACCGCCGCCCGCATCCGCGACAGTTTCGGCAATCCCGAGGCGATCCCGATCTGGCAGCTGCCGACCTTCATCAAGGGACTGGAGCGCGCAGGCTTTTCCGCCCAGCGCCACAAGGTCTGGTTCCAGATGGAACTGGCGCGGCCCCTGCTGATGGCGGCGATGGTGGCCATTGCGGCCGTCTTCGCCATGCGCCATATGCGCGGGCGCAAGATGGGGCTTCTGGTGCTGGCGGGTTTCGGCTGCGGCATCGGGCTGTTCTTCCTGCGCAACCTGGCGCAGGTGCTGGGCGACAATGGCGGGCTGCCGCCGGTTCTGGCCGGATGGGCGCCGCCGGTGGTGGCGCTGCTCTTCGCGCTCGGGGCACTTCTGCGGCTGGAGGATGGATGATGGCGCGCAAGCGGCGGGCTGATCGGCAAGGCGGGACAGGCATGGCGCGGGCGGCGCTGCTGGCGGCGGCGCTGGTTCCGGGCATGGCGCTGGGGCAAAGCCTGACGTCCGACGGCCAGACCCTGCCGCTTTACGGCCAGGACGGCGATTTCGTCCAAGGAGCGGCCGGCCCGGCGCTGGCGCCGACCGCCGGCGCGGATGACAACGCCCGCTTCGCCGACGGGACCGAGGCCTCGCGCGCGCCCGCGGTCGCGCAGGCGCCGGGTTCGGTGCGGATCGCGGACAGCGGCGCGGCGCCCGAGGGCAGCCCGGCCACGCTGCTGGCCGATCAAGTCAGCCTGGGCGCGGACAAGAAGCTGGTCGCCTCGGGCGGGGTGGTGATCTGGTATCGCGGCAGCCGGCTGGTCGCCTCGCGCGTGGTCTATGACAGCGACACCGGCGCGGCCACCATCGAGGGCCCGATCCACCTGACCCAGCCCGCCCGCGCCGGCACGCCCGAGGAGACCATCCTGATCGCCGACAGCGCCCAGCTGGAGCCGAACCTGCAGGACGGCATCCTGCAGGGCGCCCGGCTGGTGCTGGCGCGCGAGATGCAGCTGGCCGCCCGCGAGCTGCGCCGCAGCGAGAACGGCGCCGTCACCCGGCTGGACAATGTGGTGGCCTCGAGTTGCCAGATCTGCGCCGAGGATCCGGTGCCGCTGTGGGAGATCCGCGCCCGCAGGGTCACCCATGACGCGCGCACGCGCCAGCTGCACTTTGACCAGCCGCAGCTGCGCGCCTTTGGCCTGCCGGTGGCGGTGCTGCCCTGGCTGACCGCCCCCGACCCCACGGTCGAGCGCATGACCGGCTTTCTGCGGCCGCAGTTCCGCACCACCTCGGGCCTGGGCTTCGGCATCAAGCTGCCCTATTTCGTCACGCTGGGCGATCATGCCGACGTGACGCTGACGCCCTATGTCGCCGCCTCGCGCACCCGCACGCTGGAGCTGCGCTATCGCCAGGCCTTCAGCAATGGCGCGATGGAGTGGAACGGCGCCGTCAGCCGCGACGACCTCGAAAAAGGCGAGACCCGCGGCTATCTGTTCGGCGCCGCCCGCTTCGAGCTGCCGCGCGGCTATATGCTGGGCATGCAGATCCAGATGGCCAGCAACCGCGCCTATCTGCTGGATTACGACATTTCCGACGCCGACCGGCTGTGGAGCGGGCTGACCCTGGACCGCGTGCGCCGCGACCGCATGGTCATGGCGCGGATCGGCAATTACGAATCGCTGCGCGACGACGAGCCGGACGAGTTCACCCCCTCGGTCGTCGCCGATGCGCTGTGGAAGCGGCGCTGGTCACCGGCGCGGCTGGGCGGCATCGCCAGCCTGGAATGGTCGCTGCATGCGCATCGCCGCTCGTCGGGGCTCGACGTGGTCGGGCGCGACATGGCGCGCGGCTCGGTCAGCCTCGACTGGCAGCGGACCGAGATCCTGCCCGGCGGCGTCCTGGGCACGGTCGAGGCCGAGGTCGCCGCCGACGTCTATCGCATCAACCAGGACAGCGATTACGAGGACTGGGTGGCGCGCGCCGACCCGACGCTGGCGGCCGAGCTGCGCTGGCCGCTCGCCCGCCATGCCGGCGGCGTCACCCATGTCATCGAGCCGGTGGCGCAGCTGATCTGGTCGCCCGAGCGCACGCGCGAGGACGATGTGCCGAACGAGGACAGCCGGCTGATCGAATTCGACGAGGGCAACCTGTTCTCGCTGAACCGCTTTCCGGGCTGGGACGCGCGTGAGTCGGGCTTTCGTGCCAATCTGGGGGTCAGCTGGACCCGCATCGACCCGGCCGGCTGGTCCATCGGCCTGACCGCCGGTCGCGTCTTCCGGAGCGAGCCGGACCCGGCCTTTGCCTATCTGGACGAGGGCGGCAATCCGGTCTTTACCGGGCCGCAGGGCAAGAAACGCTCGGACTGGCTGCTGTCGGCGACCTACCAGGGCGCGAACGGGCTGGCGCTGGTGAACCGGGCGCTGTTCGACGACAGCCTCTCGATCAGCCGCAACGAGCTGCGGCTGGGCTGGCTGAAGCCCGGGCTGCAGGTCTCGGCCGGCTACCTGTGGCTCGATTCGGACGAAAGCGAGAACCGGGTCGACGACGTGTCGGAACTGACCATGGCCGGCGGCTGGCAGATCCGCGACGGCTGGTGGGCCACGACCGAGACGCGCTATGATTTCACCGCCGACCGTGCGCAGAAGGCGCAGCTGGGGCTGGAATATCGCAACGAATGCGTGACGGTGGAAATGTCGGTGCAGCGCCGCTTCACCTCGTCGGACGAGCTGCGGCCCGACACCAGCTTCGATCTGGGCATCCGGCTGGGCGGCTTCGGACAGCAGAAGGCCGGTCCGGGAACGGTGGCGCGTCGCGCCTGCCTGCGCTAATGTCCCGGCAAAACCATGCGGCGAGGGAGCTGATGCGGCGAATTCTTCTGGGGGCGGCGATGGCCGCGATGCTGGCGGCGGGCGGGGTGGCCCCGGTCTTCGCACAGTCCAACCCGTTCCAGCCTCTGGTCTATGTCAACGATTCGGCCGTCACACGCTATGAGCTGGCGCAGCGCGTGCGCTTCATGGAGCTGTTGCGGGCGCCGGATGCCGATGCGGCCGCGTCGCAAAAGGCGCTGGTCGACGACCGGCTGCGGATGTTCGCGGCCAAGCAGCTGGGCATCACCGCCAGCGACGAGCAGATCGATGCGGGCCTGGCGGAATTCGCCGGCCGCGCCAACCTGGGGGTCGAGGAATTCACCGCCGAGCTGGCCCGGGCCGGGGTCGAGCGGCAGACCTTCCGCGACTTCGTCACCGCCGGGGTGGTCTGGCGCGAGGTGGTGCGCCAGCGCGTCGTGCCGCAGGTCCGCGTCACCGATGCCGAGGTCGACCAGGAATTGCAGAAGGTGATCGAGACGCCGCGCGTGACCCATGTCGCGCTGTCCGAGCTGATCATCCCCGCCCCGCCCGGGCAGGAGGAGGCCGCCATGGCCCAGGCCGGGCGCATCGTCGCCGGCACCCGCTCCGAGGGCGATTTCGCCGCCTTCGCCCGGCAATATTCCGCGACGCCCTCGGCCGAGAACGGCGGCCGGCTGCCCTGGACGCCGCTGGCGAACCTGCCGCCCTCGCTGCAGCCGATCATCCTGGGGATGAAGCCGGGCCAGGTCGGCCAGCCCCTGCGGGTCGAGGGCGCGGTGGTGCTGTTCTATCTGCGCGACACCCGCGGCACTCTGCGGCCCGGCGCCACGGCGCAGGTGCTGGATTTCGTGCGCTTCCGGCTGTCGAGCGCCGAGGAGGCGCGGCGCATCGCCGCCGTCTCGGACACATGCGCCGATCTGTTCGTGCATGCCCGCGGCCTGCCGGCCGAGCAGATCAGCCGGCAGACCCTGCCGCAGGGCCAGATCCCGACCGGCGAGGCGATCCGGCTGGCGGTGCTCGACGACAATGAAAGCACCGTAATTTCCTATGGCGGTGCGGTGGAACTGCTGATGCTGTGCAAGCGGCAATCGGCCGCCCTGGCCGAGGCGCCCGAGAAGGCGCCCGTGCCGGTCACCGCCGAGGGCGAGGCCCAGCCCGCCGCCGATCCCGACGCGCTGCCGGGACGCGAGGAGGTGCGCAACATGATCTTCAACCGCAAGGTGGGCCAGGCGGCCGAGAGCTATCTGGCCGAGTTGCGCTCGAATGCGATCATTCGCCGACCGTGACGCGGGTGGCCGGGGGGCTCTGCCCCCCGCGCCTGACGCACCCCTCGACGGGGTGCGTCAGGCGCTCCCCCCGGGATATTTGGACAAGATAGAATGACCGAGCCGCGACCCCTCATCCTGACCTGCGGCGAACCGGCCGGCGTCGGGCCGGAACTGGCCCCCAAGGCGCTGGCGGCCGGGGTGCCCTTCGTCTTCCTGGGCGATCCGCGGCATCTGCCAGAGGGCACCGCCTGGGCCGAGGTTTCGGCGCCGGGCGAGGCGGTCGCGCCGGGCGTTCTGCCGGTGTTGCGGCATGATTTCGCGGCGCCGGCCGTGCCCGGGCGCCCCGATCTGGCCAATGCCGCGGGCGTGATCGACGTCATCGCCCGCGCCGTCGCCCTGGCGCAGAGCGGGGCCGCCGGCGGCATCTGTACCCTGCCGATCAACAAGGAGGCGCTGAAGCGAGGGGCCGATTTCCGCTTCCCCGGCCATACCGAATATCTGGCGCATCTGGCCGGCGGCGTGCCGGTGGTCATGATGCTGGCCTCGACCGGCGTCGAGCCGCCCTGCCGGGTGGTGCCGGCGACCATCCATATCGCGCTGTCCGAGGTGCCGCGGGCGCTGACGCCGGAATTGCTCGAGCAGGCCGTGCGCATCACCGATACCGGCTTGCGCCGCGATTTCGGCATGGCCGCGCCGCGGCTGGCGCTGGCCGGGATGAACCCGCATGCCGGCGAGAACGGCGTCATGGGCAGCGAAGAGATGCGCTGGATCGCGCCGCTGGCCGCGCGGCTGCGGGCCGAGGGGTTCGACATCGCCGGCCCCCTGCCCGCCGATACCATGTTCCATCCCGCGGCGCGCGCCCGCTATGACGCGGCGATCTGCGCCTATCACGACCAGGCGCTGATCCCGATCAAGACGCTGGATTTCGCCGGCGGGGTGAATGTCACGCTGGGCCTGCCCTTCGTGCGCACCTCGCCCGACCATGGCACCGCCTTCGACATCGCCGGCCGGGGCATTGCCGATGCCGAAAGCGTCATCGCCGCGCTGCGCATGGCCTGGGACATGGCGGGACGCCGGGCCGGGGCGCGGGCATGAGCGCGATCGACGGGCTGCCGCCCTTGCGCGAGGTCATCGCCCGGCACGAGTTGCGGGCGAAGAAGCAGCTGGGCCAGAACTTCCTGCTGGACCTGAACCTGACCGCCAAGATCGCCCGGGCCGCCGGCGACCTGACCGGCTGCGACGTGATCGAGGTCGGCCCCGGCCCGGGCGGGCTGACCCGCGGTCTGCTGGCCGAGGGCGCGCGCCATGTGCTGGCCATCGAGAAGGACGCGCGCGCGCTGCCCGCCCTGGCCGAGATCGCCGCAGCCTATCCCGGCCGGTTGCAGGTCATCCATGGCGATGCGCTGGAGATCGATCCGCTGGCGCATCTGACGCCGCCGATCCGGGTCGTGGCCAACCTGCCCTATAATGTCGGCACCGAGCTGCTGATCCGCTGGCTGACGCCGCCGGAATGGCCGCCGTTCTGGGACTCGCTGACGTTGATGTTCCAGAAGGAGGTGGCCGAGCGCATCGTGGCGAAACCCAGCGGCAAGGCCTATGGCCGGCTGGCGGTGCTGGCGCAATGGCGCTCGGATGCGCGGATCGTCATGACCCTGCCGCCCGAGGCCTTTGTGCCCGCGCCCAAGGTGCATTCCTCGGTGGTGCATCTGACCGCCCTGCCCGAGCCGCGCTTTCCCGCCGATGCGGCGGTGCTGAACCGGGTGGTGGCGGCGGGTTTCAACCAGCGGCGCAAGATGCTGCGCGCCTCGCTGAAGGGGTTGCATCCGGCCATCGAGGATCTGCTGCTGGCGGCGGGCATCGCGCCCACCGCGCGCGCCGAGGAGATCGGGCTGGAGCAGTTCTGCGCGCTGGCGCGGGGCTTGGCCGCCGCGCCGCGCTAGGGCTTATTCGCCGGAAGCCTTGTCGGTCTTTGCCGCGGGTTTCTTCTCGGCACCCTCGGCCGGCTTGCGGCGGGTGCGCGGGGTGCGCGGCGCCGGGGTCGCGGCAGAGGCAGCCGCGGCGGCGGCCGGCTGGCGCGTGCGGCGACGCGGCGCCGGGGCCGCGGGCTCCTCGAGCGCCAGTTCCGGCGCCGGCTCGGCCGCTGCGGGGGCCGGCGGCTGCTCGGCCGGGGCGGCGACGGGGGCTTCGGGCGCGATGGCGGCTTCCGGGGTCTCGACCGGGCCGGCGGCGTCCTCGTCCGAGGCGATCACCGGCGGCAGGCCGGCGGGCGCCTGGGCTTCGGCACGCGCGGCCTGGCGGTCGTCGCGCCGCTCGTCGCGGTTGCGATCCTCGCGCCGGTCGTCGCGATGACGTTCCTCGCGCGGCTGGTCGCGGCGGTCGTCGCGCCGCTCGTTCCGGTCCTGGCGATCCTGGCGCTCGTGGCGGTTGCCGTTCTGGCCGTTCTCGGACTGGGCCGACTGGCCGTTGCCGTCCTGGAAATCGTCGTCGCGGGCTTGATGCTGCTGGCGCTCGGCCTGCTCGCGCTGCGCCTCGCCCAGCATGCGGGTGTAATGCTCGGCATGCTGCAGGAAGCTCTGCTCGGCCACGCGGTCATTGGAGAGCTGGGCGTCGCGGGCCAGCGCCAGGTATTTCTCGATGATCTGCTGGGGCGTGCCGCGCACCTTGCCCTCGGGGCCCGAGGAATCGAAGACGCGGTTGACGATATTGCCCAGCGAGCGCTGGCGGTTCGACTTGTTACGCGAACGGGATTTGGATGATCTCATCAGCTTGTTGTCGTTTCGTCCGGATTTGTCCGGCTGAGGTTGGGGTCATCTCGGAAGCGAGTGTCCAGAACGGGAGCGGTGGAATTCCGTTTCCCGCTTTGCCAGGATTGTGCTGGGTTATCTGAGTATGGCTGACCCATGCGTGGGCAGCGCCCCCGTCACATCTGCGAATAAACACGCCGCATCGCCGCTTACAAGTGGAATCTGCATCGAATGGCGCAAAACGCGCGGATCCTTGCCGGGTCAGCCGGGCTTGCGGGCCATGACCACGCGGTCGCGGCCGTCGAGATCGGGCAGGATGCGCGGCTGTTCCAGCCCGGCCGCCGCCATCAGCGCCGCGACCGCCGCGCCTTGCGTCGGGCCGATCTCGACCATGAGCCGGCCGCCCGGGTTCAGATGCGCGGGCGCCCCCGCGGCGATGGCGCGATAGGCCGAAAGCCCGTCGCCCTCGTCGGTCAGGGCGCCGCGCGGCTCCCAGTCGCGAACCTCGGGGGCAAGGTCGGCCATCTCGGCCAGCGCGATATAGGGCGGGTTCGAGACGATCAGGTCGAACGCGCCCGAGACCGCCAAAAACCAGTCAGATTGTATGAAATCGGCGCGCACGCCGAGCCGCGCGGCATTGTCGCGCGCCACCGCCAGCGCCGGGGCCGAGATGTCGGTGCCGGTGCCGCGCGCGCCCGGCCGCTCGGCCAGCAGCGAGATCAGGATGGCGCCCGTCCCGGTCCCCAGGTCAAGCACCGAGGCGAAGGGCTGGGCCAGCGCCGCCTCGACCAGGGTTTCGGTTTCCGGGCGCGGGTCCAGCGTGTCGGCGGTAACGCGGAAATCATGCTTCCAGAAGGCGCGGCGGCCGAGGATCTGGCTGACCGGCTGGCGCGCGGCGCGGGCGGCGACGGCTGCGTCAAAACGTCGCAGGGCTTCGGGCGGCAGCGGCACAGCCAGGGCGGCGCTGAGATGGTGGCGCGGCAGGGCGAGCGCATGGGCCAAGAGCAGGCGCGAGTCGCCCGCCGCATCCGCGATCCCCGCCTGCGACAACCGCTCGGCCGCCTGCCGCAGCGCCTCGGCGCCGGTCACGTGTCGCCCTGCGCCGCCAGCCGGGCGGCCTGGTCATGCGCGGCCAGCGCATCCACCGTCTCGGACAGGTCGCCCTGCATGATGCGGTCCAGCGCGTACAGCGTCAGGCCGATGCGGTGGTCGGTCATCCGGCCCTGCGGGAAATTATAGGTGCGGATGCGTTCCGAGCGGTCGCCCGAGCCGACCTGCGACTTGCGGTCCGCCGCGCGCTCGGCATCCGCGCGCGAGCGTTCCATGTCATAGAGCCGGGCGCGCAGCACGGCCATGGCATTGGCACGGTTCTGGTGCTGGGATTTCTCGGAGCTGGTCACCACGATGCCGGTCGGCAGGTGGGTGATGCGCACCGCCGAATCGGTGGTGTTGACGTGCTGGCCGCCGGCGCCGCTGGCGCGCATGGTGTCGATGCGGATCTCGGCGGCGGGGATGTCGATGTCCACCTCCTCGGCCTCGGGCAGCACGGCGACGGTCGCGGCCGAGGTATGGATGCGGCCGCCCGATTCGGTTTCGGGCACGCGCTGGACGCGATGCACGCCGGATTCGTATTTCAGCCGGGCAAAGACGCCCTCGCCCTCGATCCGGGCCACGGCCTCGCGCACGCCGCCCAGATCGGATTCGGCCAGCTCCAGCAGCTGGAACTGCCAGCCCTGCGATTCGGCAAAGCGGCGATACATGGCCAGCAGGTCGCCCGCGAACAGCGCCGCCTCCTCGCCGCCGGTGCCGGGGCGGATCTCCAGGATCGCCGGCCGGGCATCGGCCGCGTCGCGGGGCAGAAGCGCGATGCGCAGCGCATGTTCCAGCCCGGGCAGCAGCTCGCGCAGCCGGCCCAGCTCATCCGTGGCCAGCTCGCGCATCTCGGGATCGGCCAGCATGGCCTGGGCCTCGCGGATGCCGTCCTGCGCGGCGCGCCATTCGGCGATCTGCGCCACCACCGGCTTCAGCTCGGCATATTCGCGGCTGATGCCGGCGATTTCCTCCGGCGCCGGACCGGCATTCAAACGCGCCTCGAGATATTCGAAACGCGCGACGATCTGGGAAAGGCGGTCCTGCGGCAGCATGCCACGGCATTATCCCGTGATCCGGTGGGCGGCAAGGCGGAAGCGGGCGCGGGCGTGACCCAGATCAAGGCGCCGCGCCCGCCCTTGCGCGATCATCATGCAGCGCGCGACGACCACAGAAGGAGACAAAGGTGAAACTCGTTCCCCTGCTGACAGCAACGGCGCTGACCCTGGCGGCCCTGCCCGCCCTGGCCCAGACCGCAGCCATCGACAGCGGCGCCCTGCGCGAGGAAGCGAAGGGCGTGTTCGAGGCGATCCCCGCCGAGCTGACCGCGATCAAGCAGACCGAGGAGGCCCCCGAAGGCATCCCGCTGACCACGGAAAAGATCGAGCTTGGCAAGACCCTGTTCTTTGACCCGCGCATGTCGCGCTCGGGGCTGATCTCGTGCCAGACCTGCCACAACGTCGGCCTGGGCGGCGTGGACGGGCTGCCGACCTCGGTCGGGCATGGCTGGCAGAAGGGGCCGCGGAACGCGCCCACCATGCTGAACGCCATCTTCAACGCCGCGCAGTTCTGGGACGGCCGCGCGCCCGACCTGGCCGAGCAGGCCAAGGGCCCGGTGCAGGCCAGCGTCGAGATGAGCAATACCCCCGACGAGGTGGTGCGCACGCTGAACTCGATGCCGGCCTATGTCGAGGCGTTCCGCGCCGCCTTCCCCGATGAGCGCGAGCCGGTCAGCTTCGACAATTTCGCCGCCGCCATCGAGCAGTTCGAGGCGACGCTGATCACCCCGGACAGCGCCTTCGACCGCTTCCTGAACGGCGACGATTCGGCCATGACCGAGCAGGAGAAGCGCGGGCTGCAGGCCTTCATGGATACCGGCTGCACCGCCTGCCACTATGGCCGCAACATCGGCGGACAGGATTATTATCCATTCGGCCTGGTCGCCAAGCCGGGGGCCGAGGTGCTGCCGCTGGGCGACACCGGCCGGTTCGAGGTGACGAAGACGGTCAACGACGAATATGTCTTCCGCGCCGCACCGCTGCGCAATGTCGCGCTGACCGCGCCCTATTTCCATTCGGGCGTGGTCTGGGACCTGAAAGAGGCGGTGCAGATCATGTCCTCGTCGCAGCTGGGCACGGAACTCGCGCCCGAACAGGTGGACGACATCGTGGCCTTCCTGCATGCGGTCACGGGCGAGCAGCCGCAGATCGCCCATCCGGTGCTGCCGGTGCGCACCGACACGACGCCGCTGCCGGCGCCGATGTAGGGCGCGCCGTGCAGCGCGGAAAGGAAAAGGGGCCCATGCGGGCCCCTTTTCGCTGTTTCGGAACGGGTCGGCCTTATTCGGCCTTGACCGCCTCGATGGTGATGTTGATCTCGACCTCGTCCTCGACGGCCGGGGCGAACTGGCCCAGGTTGAACTCGCTGCGCTTGATCTCGGTCTCGGCGTCGAAACCGGCGGATTCCTTGCCGCTCATCGGATGGGCGCCGAGCTTGTTCAGGTCCACGTCCAGCACGATCTGCTTGGTCACGCCGTTCAGGGTGAAGTCGCCGGTGACCTTGGCTTCCTTGTCGCCGTCCGGCTCGACCTTGGTCGACTTGAAGGTCGCAACCGCGCCGCTCTTGTCGGTGTTGAGAAAGTCCTTGCCGAAGATATGCTCGTCCAGTTCCGGCGCGATCATGTGCAGGCCGGACAGCGGGATGGTCGCCTCGACGCTGGAATTGGCCGGGTTCTCGGCATCGAGCACCAGCTTGCCGGTCACGCCGTTGACGATGCCGGTGCTGTTGGAAAAGCCCAGGTGGCTGTATTCGAAGACCACCTGACTGTGCGCGGGGTCAAAGTCGTATTGCACCGGCGCGGCCATCGCGGCGCCCGCGCTGAACAGGGCCAGGGCGGCGGCAGGGACGAAAACGGATTTCATAGGTCAAGCTCCGACTGAATTGCTCATGAATGGTTCCCACAGGGAAGGCGCCAATGACAACAAAGGTTTCCTTGCATTTGCCTGACAATTTCGTGTTGGCGCGCCCGGGGGAAACAGTATCGCCGCAGCGGCGACGATCGCGGCCACCGCCTTTCGCCTTGCATTCGCCGGCCGCACCTGTATAAGGCCGCATCCTTCCGCAGACACGAAACCGGCGCAGCCTCTCGTGACGGGGCGCGGAAGGGGTTGTCCCGTCGTTGAAATGCGCCCTGAAAAAGGAACAGACATGCCGCTTTACGAGCATGTGCTGATCGCCCGCCAGGACCTGTCGAACACGCAGGCCGAAGGGCTGATCGAACATTTTTCGACCGTGCTGGCCGACAACGGCGGCAAGGTGGTCGAGAACGAATACTGGGGCGTGCGCACCCTGGCCTACAAGATCAACAAGAACCGCAAGGGCCATTACGCCTTCCTGCGTTCGGACGCGCCCTCGGCCGCCGTGCAGGAGATGGAGCGTCTGGCCCGCCTGCATGACGACGTCATGCGCGTGCTGACCGTCCGCGTGGACGAGCACAAGGAAGGCCCCTCGATCCAGATGCAGAAGCGCGACGAGCGCGAGCGCGGGGATCGTGGCGACCGCGGGGACCGTGGCGAGCGCCGCGACCGCGACGGCGACCGTGGTGATCGTGGCGAACGCCGCGAGCGTCGCGACCGCGACGACCGGAACTGAGGGAAAGGACGCATATCATGGCCAACAAACCCTTCTTCCGCCGCCGGAAAGTCTGCCCCTTCTCGGGCGACAACGCCCCCGCCATCGACTACAAGGACACCCGCCTGCTGCAGCGCTACATCAGCGAACGCGGCAAGATCGTGCCCTCGCGCATCACCGCCGTCTCGGCCAAGAAGCAGCGCGAACTCGCGCGCGCCATCAAGCGCGCCCGCTTCCTCGCCCTGCTTCCCTATGCCGTGAAGTAAGGAGAGACGAACATGCAAGTCATCCTGCTGGAACGTGTGGCCAAGCTGGGCCAGATGGGCGAAGTCGTGAAGGTCAAAGAGGGCTTCGCGCGCAACTACCTGCTGCCGCAGGGCAAGGCGCTGCGGGCCTCGGAAGCCAATATCGCGGCCTTCGAAGAGCGCAAGGCCGAACTGGCCGTCCGCAACGACGAAACCCGCGCCGAGGCGCAGAAGCTGGCCGAGAAACTCGACGGCCAGAGCTTCGTCATCATCCGCTCGGCTTCGGACGCCGGCGCGCTCTACGGCTCGGTCACCCCGCGTGACGCCGCCGATGCCGCCAATGCCGAAGGCTTCGCGGTCGAGCGCCGTCAGGTCGTCCTGACCGCCCCGATCAAGGAGCTGGGCCTGCACGAGGTCCGCGTGCACCTGCACCCGGAAGTCGACGTGACCATCAAGCTGAACGTCGCCCGTTCGGCCGAGGAAGCCGAGCTGCAAGCCACCGGCAAGTCGATCCAGGAACTGGCCGCGGAAGCCGATGCCGCCGCCGATTTCGAGATCGCCGAACTCTTCGACGAGATCGGCTCGGCCGGCCGCGACGAGGACGATGCCGCGAACTGATCGCCGGTCATCGCCGAAAGACAGGAAACGCGCCGCAACCCGGCGCGTTTTTTCATGGCCGTTCCGCACGCGGCGCTAGGCGCAGGCCGGGACGGAACATTCGCCGGGCTGGCGGGTTTGATCCGCAAAGCGCCACCCGCGAAAGGATTCCCGATGCATCACGAGCCCGACTCCCCCCGCCCGATCCGCCGGACCGAGGCCGATGCGCCCTCCGACACCCGCTTCGGGCCGCGCCCGGTGCCGCCGGGACACCGCGGCCCGCATGACGCACCCGAATCGCGCCGCATCCCGCCGCATGGCGCGGTCTCGCCCGACGGCAGCCGGCCCTGGCCGCAACCCTCGCGCAGCGCCAGATGGCTGGTCTGGGGCGGCACGGCGCTGACCGCCGCCGCCCTGACCGCCGGCACGGTGATCGCCGCGCGCCAGGTCATGCACGCCCTCTCGGACCCCAGCCCGCACCGCGATTTGCCGCCCAAGGCACAGCGCATGGCCGCGATGCCGGATCCCGAGCGCGAGGCGTTGCGCCGCCGCGCCGAGACCCGCGACCGCGCCGAGGATGCCCGCGCCGAACAGCTGCGCGCCGCGGCGGCCCAGGCCCGCCCGCGCCCGCGCAAACCCGCCCCGCGCGTCGGGCTGATGCAGGAGATCGAGGCCAATACCGCCAGCCTGACCAAGGGCGTGGACAATGTCATGCAGGCGCTGACCGCCGGCATGACCGGCTTTCGCACCGTGGCCGCCCAGGCCAGCGACATCATGCGCGAATTCGGCGACGCCGCGGCGCTGGTGCAGGACATCCTGGGCCGCAGCCGCCCCGCCGGGTCCGACCGGTCGCGCCGCGATCCGCCGCGCCCCGACGACCGCCACGGCGTCCATATGCCCGACCTGCGCGACGACCCGCTGACCCACGATCCGCTGGACGGCCCCGACGCCGACACGCCGCAGGACCACGACCCGCGCATGCACCGGCTCTAGGCGCCTTCACTGTTTTCCAAATACTCCGGCGACCGCGCCGCCACCCCGAAGGCGCGAGAAAAGCCAAAGGCCGCCCCGAGAGGCGGCCTTTCCCATGCGGGCATCCGGCTGAGGATCAGACCTGATCCAGCGCCTCGATGGCCTTTTCCAGCTCTTCCTTGCTGACGTCCTTGTCCGAAACCTTGGCGCCCTCGACGATATGGTCGATGACCTTGTCCTCGAAGATCGGCGCGCGCAGCTGCTGCTGGGCCTGCGGGTTCTGCTGGATGAACTCGAAGAAGGCGCGCTCCTGCCCCGGATATTGCCGGGCCTGGCGCAGCACCGCCTGGGTCATCTCCTGGTCCGAGACGGTAATCTCGGCCTTCTGGCCGATCTCGGCCAGCAGAAGGCCCAGACGCACGCGGCGCTCGGCCAGCGCCTTGTGCTCGTCCGTGGGCTCGATCTCGCCATGGTTGTGGCCGTGATCGTCCGGATGCTCCTCGTGATAGAGCTGATGCGCGATCTGATGCGCCTCGGCCTCGACCAGCGATTCGGGCAGGTCGAACTTGACCAGCGCGTCCAGCTTGTCCAGCAGCGCCCGCTTCAGCACCTGGCGCGAGGCGCCCTTGTATTCGGCCTCCAGCCGCTCGCGGATCTGGGCCTTCAGCGCGTCGAGGCTCTCGGCGCCGAATTTCTTCGCCAGCTCGTCGTCCAGCTCGGCCGGTTTCGGCGCCTTGACGGCCTTCACCGTGGTTTCGAAGACCGCGTCCTTGCCGGCCAAGTTCGGGGCGCCGTATTCCTCGGGGAACTTGACCTCGACCTTGACCTCGTCGCCGGCCTTGGCGCCGACCAGCTGCTCTTCGAAGCCGGGGATGAAGCTGCCCGAGCCCAGCACCAGCGGGTAATCCTCGGCCGCGCCGCCCTCGAAGGCCTCGCCGTCGACCATGCCCTTGAAGTCGATCACGACCTGGTCGCCGTCCTTGGCCTTGGTGCCCTTCTTGCGGTCCTCGAAGGACTGGGCGTTCTTGGCCAGGTTCTCCAGCGCCTCGTTCACCTGCTCGTCGCTGGCGGAGACCACCAGACGCTCCAGCTCGATGCCGGACAGGTCGGCTTCCGGGATCGCCGGCAGGGCCTCATAGGCCACCGTCACGACCACGTCGTCGCCTTCCTTCCAGGTCTCGCCGCCCACCATCTCGATCTTGGGCTGCACGGCCGGGCGGTCGCCGGATTTTTCCAGATGCGTGCGCAGGGCGCCATCGATGGCCTCCTGCATGGCGTCGCCCATGATGCGCTGGCCGAACTGCTTCTTCAGCATCGCCATCGGCACCTTGCCCTTGCGGAAGCCCTTCATCTCGACTTCGGGCTGGGCCTCTTTCAGCTTCGCGTCCACCTGCGCCGCCAGATCGGCCGCCGGCAGGGTGAACTCATAGCCGCGCTTCAGCCCTTCGTTCTGGGTTTCCTTGACCTGCATTTGTCTTCCTTCATCCAACCATGCCGCGGGAGGAGGCCCCGCCCCCGGGACGGCAGCAAAGCCTGCGCCCGCGCCCCCGCCTGTTTCAGCGCGCTAGCTAGGGGATTTCGCCGTCCATAGCAAGGAGGAAGGCAGAATCGGCGCCCTGTCGCCAAGCCGCGCCGCCACGAAAAAGCCTGCCGCGATGCGGCAAGATTCGGGTTCCGGCTGCGCAGGCACGGCCGTCGCCGTTGCCGGCCAGGCGGCTGTCGTCCAGCTCACCGTCCAGGACATGCCCCCATGTCGCGCGAGATACCGGTGTGCTAGGCCCAAGGCGCCGCAATCGCCGATGTCTACCGAAGCGCTGAGCACAGTTCGGCATTGCCTCCCATATTCGAGTGCGGCACAGAAGTCGGTCCAGTCGATACCGGCCGGGGGGCATAACCAACGGCCGGTCCGGCCGTGCCATCAGCGCGGCTAGATCGCGACACTCAACGCATGGCTTCGTGTTGAACCAGACCTGCCGGGTAGGTGCGGCCGCCTGCTTCTTGGACAGCGTGACGCTCGGACGCCGATCAGTTCGGCAAGTTCCTGCATGACAAGACCTTGAACTCGCTAAATTGCTCTTATCCCGCGTGCTTCGCGGCGGCCGGCGCGTGCGGCGCTGAGCCGCCCCGCGTTCACTGCAAGGCCGCCATGCGCCCCAGACAACTGAACTAACTTATGGACAGGTTCACGTTCCACTCGAGGCAGAGCATACAGGCGTTACTCTGTAAGTGGTTGTTTGTTTACCAGAGTTGAATGGTTCCGTGTTACCTGTGCTCCGCATGATCGGATGGATGCCGCAAGTCATCCATCCGATTGTCCAGTTGGAGGGGCCACCACGCTGCGTCCCAGTTCTTGCCCGCAAACCGGACCTTGCCTGGCCTCGGCGCAACCCGTCGCGGATCTCCTTCTGGATGAAATGCGCAAATCCCCGCATCTTTGAGCGTGTGATGTAAGGTCGACATGCGTCACCAGTCAGACGCTAGGATTTCGCCGTAAAGCCCGAAGCGAAAAGGCCGCCCCGACGGGACGGCCTGTTCGCCGTGGCGGCAAACCGGGTTCAGCCCCGCGCCCGCACCACCTGCAGAAGCGGCATTACATCCGACATGTCCGGGCCATGCGCCTGGCCGGTCAGCGCCTTCCTCAGCGGCATGAACAGGCCCTTGCCCTTGCGCCCGGTGGCCTCTTTCACCGCCGCGGTGAATTCGCCCCAGCTCGCGTCGGTATAGGGCGGCGGCGGCAGCAGCGTCATGGCCTGGGCGATGAAATCGGCGTCCTCGGCGTCGATCTGCGGCTCGGCGCCCTTCGAGAAGATCTCCCACCAGCCGGCCAGGTCGTCCAGCCTGGTGATGTTCTGCGAGGCGACGCGCCAGAACCGCTCGGCCAGTTCGGCCGGCACGCCCAGCGCGGCGATGCGGTCCTTGACCTCGGAGAACGGCCGCGCCTGGTTCGCCTCGCGCGTCAGCGGCCACAGATCCTCGGCGTCGAACTTGGTGGGCGAGGCGCCGAATTGCGACAGCTCGAAGCCGGCAGCCAGCTCATCCAGCGACATCTTCAGCTCGACCGGCTGCGAGGAGCCCAGCCGCGCCATCAGCGACAACAGCGCCTCGGGCGCCACCCCCGACTCGCGCAGGTCCTTGATCGCCAGCACGCCCAGGCGCTTGGACAGTTCCTCGCCCTGCGCGCCGGTCAGCAGGCTGTGATGGGCAAAGGCCGGCGGCGTGGCCCCTAGCGCGCGGATGATCTGGATCTGCGTCGCGGTATTCGTCACATGGTCGGCGCCGCGCACGATATGGGTCACGCCCATGTCGGCGTCATCGACCGAACTGGCAAAGGTATAAAGCACCTGCCCGTCGGCGCGGATCAGCACCGGGTCCGAAACCGAGGCCGCGTCGATGGAAATATCGCCCAGGATGCCGTCCGGCCACTCGATCCGCTCCTGGTCCAGCAGGAAGCGCCAATAGCCGTCGCGGCCCTCGGCCCGCAGCCGGTCCTTGTCGGCGTCCGAAAGGTTCAGCCCGGCGCGGTCATAGACCGGCGGCTTGCCCATGTTCAGCTGCTTCTTGCGTTTCAGGTCCAGCTCGGTCGGAGTCTCGAACACCTCATAGAGCCGACCCTCGCCGCGCAGCCCCTCGGCCGCCTCGGCATAGCGGTCAAGCCGGTCCGACTGCCGCTCGATCCGGTCCCAGGTCAGGCCCAGCCATTCCAGGTCGCGCTGGATGCCGTCGGCATATTCCTGCTTGCTGCGCTCGCGGTCGGTATCGTCCAGCCGCAGGATGAAGGTGCCGCCCGCCTTGCGTGCGATCAGATAGTTCATCAGCGCCGTGCGCAGGTTGCCGACATGGATGTGGCCGGTGGGCGAAGGGGCGAAACGGGTGGTGGTCATGGGAGGTCTCCTGTCGGCTTCGCTCTTTCACAAACGGCGGTTTTTGTCCATATCAGGGCCAAAGACGAGGTTAGCCAATGCTTGACTGGAAGAACGCCGAGGCCCCCGACGCGGGCGCGATCGAGGAACTGGCGCGCGAGGCCATCGCCGCCCTGCCCCCGGAATTCGCCGGCCCTGCGCGCGCGGTGGTGCTGCGGGTCGAGGAATTCGCCGGCGAGGAATTCCTGGACGAGTTGCAGATCGACGACCCGCTGGAGCTGACCGGGCTTTACGACGGCGTGCCGATGACCGAGAAATCCGCCAGCGAGCCGCAGCATTTCCCCGACACCGTCTGGCTGTTCCGCCGCGCCATCCTGGACGAATGGGCCAGCCGCGGCGACGTGACCCTGGGCCAGCTGGTCGCCCATGTCGTGGTCCACGAATTCGCCCATCACTTCGGCTGGTCCGACGACGACATCGCCGCCATCGACCGCTGGTGGGAATGATGCACCAGGCGCCGATCCTGACCATCACCCTGAACCCGGCGCTGGACCTGACCACCTCGGCCCCGCGCGTGGTGCCGGACGGCAAGCTGCGCTGCACCGCGCCGCGCTTCGATCCGGGCGGCGGCGGCATCAACGTCAGCCGGGCGATCCGCGCCATGGGCGGCGAGAGCACGGCGCTGGTGGCGCTTGGCGGCGCGACCGGCGAGCGGCTGGCGGCGCTGCTGGCCGAGGCGGGCGTGCCCCTGGTGACGCTGCCCGCCCCGGGCGAGACCCGGCAGTCGGTGACCGTGGACGACCAGGCCCTGGGCCAGCAATACCGCTTCGTCATGCCCGGGCCGGAATGGTCCCCCGAGAATGTCGAGGCCGCGTTGCAGGCTGCCGTCGCGGCCGCTGCCCCCGATGCGCTGGTGGTGCTCTCGGGCTCGAACCCTCCGGGGGTGCCGGCGGGCTTTGCCGCGCAACTGGCCGAGCGGCTGCAGGGCTCGGGCGCACGGCTGGTGGTCGATACCTCGGGCGAGGCGCTGGCCATGGCCGCCGCGGTGGTCGACCGCCGGGTCGAGATCCTGCGCATGGACGATGCCGAGGCCGAAGGGCTGGCCGGCCATGCCCTGCCCTATCGCCTGGACACGGCGCGCTTCGCGGCCGGGCTGGTCGCCTCGGGCGCGGCGCATGCGGTGATCGTGGCGCGCGGCCGCGACGGCAATATCATCGCCACGCGCGACGGCCTCTGGCATGCCGAGGCGGCGCGCGTGCCCATCGTCAGCAAGGTCGGCGCCGGCGACAGTTTCCTCGCCGGCTTCGTGCTGGGCTATGCCCGCGGCTGGCCGGTGCCCGATGCCTTGGGACTAGCCGCCGCCGCCGCATCCGCGACCGTGCAGACTCCCGCCACCGAGCTTTGCCGGGGCGAGGATGTCGAGCGGCTGTTCGCGGCCCGCGTCGTGACCGAGATGCGGCTGTAACCTTGCACCCCACCGATCCCCCTGCCCCGGTGGTCGCGGCCGTCGTCGTCACCTTCAACCGCCGGGCGGCGCTGCAGAAGACGCTGGCGCGGCTTCTGGCCGAGCCGCTGGACCATGTGCTGGTGATCGAGAACGGCTCGACCGACGGCACCCGCGCGTGGCTGGCGACGCTGGACGATCCGCGGCTGGCGGTGATCGAGATGGATCGCAACGGCGGCGGCGCCCTGGGGTTCGAGACCGGCATGCGCGAGGCGCAGGCACGCTTCGACCCCGACTGGCTGGTGCTGATGGACGACGACGCCCGTCCGCAGCCCGGCGCCATCGCGGCCTTCCGCGCGGGGCTCGCCAGCGGGCGCTGGCCCGGGGCCCAGGCGCTGGCGGCGGCGGTGCGTTTCCCGGATGGCGGCATCTGCGAGATGAACCGGCCCTGGGTCAATCCCTTCGCCAGCCTGCCGGTGTTCCTGCGCGTGCTGGCCGGCGGCGGCCGCGCCGCCTTTCACATTCCCGACAGCGCCTATGCGCCCGGCGCCGACCGGGCGCTGGACGGCACCTCCTTCGTCGGCTTCTTCATCTCGCGCGCGGGCGTGGCGCGGGCCGGCTATCCCGACGGTCGGCTGTTCATCTATGGCGACGACGTGCTTTACACGCTGGGCCTGACCCAGGCCGGCGGGCGGCTGCTCTTCGCCCCCGACCTGGCCTTCGAGCATGAATGCGCCACCCAGATCGCCGGCGCCATCCCGCGACCGTTCTGGAAGATCTATTACAACACCCGCAACCGCTGGCTGATCTATCGCCGCGCGGCCGGGCCGGTGCTGTTCCCGCTGCTGATGGCCCTGATGCTGCCGAAATGGCTCGCGACCGGCGGCTCGCTGCCCGAGGGCGAAAGGCAGATCTGCCGCAAGCTGATCCGCCTGGCGATCCGCGACGCCTGGCGCGGCGATTTCGGCCGCAGCCATGCCGAGGTCACGCGGATCGCCGAAGGCGGCTGAACCCGCGCCGATCGGCCTGTCGGCATATGGGTATTTGGGGAGCAAAGAAGGAGGCGTTCCCGCACCGCTTCCGCATATTCTTTCTTGTGAAAATATCCTCGGGGGTCCGGGGGCAGACAGCCCCCGGCGCTATTCGGACTCGCCCAAGACCCGCAGCAGATATTTGCCGTAAGCGTTCTTCGAGAACAGCCTGGCGCGGGCGCGGAGTTCGTCGGCGGTGATCCAGCCGGCCTCGAAGGCGATCTCCTCGGGGCAGCCGGTCTGCAGGCCCTGGCGCTGCTCCAGCGTGCGCACGAAATTGCCGGCGTCGAGCAGGCTGGCGTGGGTGCCGGTGTCGAGCCAGGCAAAGCCGCGGCCCATGCGCTCGACCGTCAGGCTGCCGTCGTGCAGGTAGGTTTCCAGCAGCGTGGTGATTTCCAGTTCGCCCCGGGCCGAGGGCTTGACCGCGCGCGCGCGCGCCGGCGCGGTGCCGTCGAGGAAATAGAGCCCGGTGACGGCGTAATCCGAAGGCGGCACCTCGGGCTTTTCGATGATGGCGCTGGCCTTGCCGTCGGGATCGAAGGCGACGACGCCATAGCGTTCGGGGTCGGCGACGCGATAGCCGAAGACGGTGCCGCCGCTCTGGCGGTTGTCGGCGGCGGCCAGCAGTACCGGCAGGCCGTGGCCGAAGAAGATGTTGTCGCCCAGCACCATGGCCGAAGGGCTGCCGGCCAGGAAATCCTCGGCCAGCAGATAGGCCTGCGCCAGCCCGTCGGGCGAGGGCTGCACCAGGTATTCGAAGCGCAAGCCCCATTGGCTGCCGTCGCCCAGCAGGCGCTGGAACTGGAGCTGGTCCTCGGGCGTGGTGATGATGGCGATCTCGCGGATGCCGGCCAGCATCAGCACGGTGATCGGATAGAACACCATCGGCTTGTCATAGATCGGCAGCAGCTGCTTCGAGACGCCCATGGTGATCGGATAGAGCCGGGTGCCCGAGCCCCCGGCCAGGATGATGCCCTTGCGCGCGGGCGGAACGGTCTGGGTCATGCGGTCAGCTCCTGCAATACCTTGGCGAGCCCGGCCTGCCAGTCGGGGCGACTGATGCCGAAGTCCCGCAGAATGGCGGCGCAATCCAGGCGGGAATTCGCCGGACGTCGCGCCGGTGTCGGATAGTCCGAGGTCGGAATGTCGATGATGCGGCAGCCAAGCCCGGCGCCGGCCATGATGGCGCGGGCGAAATCGGCCCAAGTCGTGTCGGGGCTGCCGGCGAAATGGTAGAGGCCGCCCTTGGCCGGATCGGCGCGCATCGCCGCCAGCATGGTCAGGCAGGCGCGGGCGATGGCCTCGGCCGGGGTCGGGCCACCGTGCTGGTCGGCGACGACGCGCAATTCGTCGCGCTCGGCGCCCAGCCGCAGCATGGTCTTGACGAAATTCGCGCCATGGGCGGAAAAGACCCAGGAGGTGCGCAGCACCGCCCATTGCCCGCCGGCGCGCGCGATGCCGCGCTCTCCGGCCAGTTTCGAGGCGCCATAGACGCCCAGCGGGCCGGTCGGATCGGTCTCGACCCATGGGTGCGCGCCCGAGCCGTCGAAGACATAGTCGGTCGAGATGCTGAGGAAGGGCAGGCCCAGCGCGGCGCAGGTCCGGGCCATGGCGGCGGGGGCCTCGGCATTGATGCGATGCGCGAACTCGGGTTCGGATTCGGCGCGGTCGACGGCGGTATGGGCGGCGGCGTTCAGCACCGCCGCGCAGCCCGAGGCCCGGATCGCGGCCGCGCAGGCCTCGGGGTCGGAGAGATCGGCCTGGGCGCGGGCCAGGAACCGCGCCTGCGGCGCCAGCCGCGCCAGTTCCCGCGCGACCTGGCCGCTTTGGCCAAAGACCAGCAGGTCCATCACGCCGCGCCGAGCCTTTGGCCGACGCCCTGCCGGGTCAGCAGCGGGCGCCACCAGTCCTCGTTCGCCAGATACCATTCGACGGTGCGCGCAAGCCCCTCCGCGACCGTGACCGAGGGGCGCCAGCCCAACTCGGTGCGGATCCGGGTCGGGTCGATGGCATAGCGCCGATCATGGCCCGGACGGTCGGTGACGAAGCTGATCAGCCGCTCATGCGGCGCGGCATCCGGGCGCAGCCGGTCCATCTCGGCGCAGATCGTGCGGACGAGGTCGATGTTCCTGGCCTCGTTCTCGCCGCCGATATTGTAGCTTTCCCCGAGCGCGCCCTTTTCCAGCACCAGCAGCAGGGCGTCGGCGTGATCCTCGACATAGAGCCAGTCGCGGATATTGCCGCCGTCGCCATAGACCGGGATCGGCTTGCCGTGCAGCGCGTTCAGGATCACCACCGGCACCAGCTTCTCGGGAAAGTGGAACGGTCCGTAATTGTTGGAACAATTGGTCAGCACCACCGGCAGGCCATAGGTCTCGTGCCAGGCCCGGACCAGGTGGTCCGAGGCGGCTTTCGAGGCCGAATAGGGGCTGCGCGGATCGTAGGGCGTGTCCTCGGTGAACTGGCCGGTCTCGCCAAGGCTGCCGAAGACCTCGTCGGTCGAGATATGGTGGAAGCGGAAGCCCTCGGGCCGGCCTTGCCCCACCCAATAGGCGCGCGCGGCCTCCAGCAGGTTGTAGGTGCCGGTGACATTGGTCTCGATGAAGGCGCCCGGCCCGTCGATCGAGCGGTCGACGTGGCTTTCTGCGGCCAGGTGCATGATGGCGTCGGGCTTGTGCGCGGCCAGCACCCGGTCCAGCGCCGCGCGGTCGCGGATGTCGACCTGTTCGAAGGCGTAATGCGGGTCGTCCGCGACCGAGGCGACGTTTTCCAGGTTGGCGGCATAGGTCAGCGCGTCCAGGTTCACCACCGCATGCCCGCGCGCGATGGCCAGCCGCACCACGGCCGAACCGATGAACCCCGCCCCGCCGGTAACCAGAATCTTCATAGTCTCGCCTCGTAATCAAAGGGGCCCGCATAGGTGAAGGGGCTGTCGAAATCGCGCAATGCCGGGGCCTCGGCGTCCTTGCCGGACAGGATCGGACGACCGGTCAGGCCCCAGTCGATGCCGATTGTGTCCCAGGCGACCGCCCCGTCGCAATCCGGCGCGTAATGATCGCTACATTTGTAGATGATTTCCGTGTCCGGTTCGCGCGTGACGAAGCCGTGCAGAAAGCCCGGCGGGATCCACAGCTGCAAGCCGTTCTGGAACGACAGCTCGTATCCGGTCCAGCGGCCATAGGTCGGGCTGCCCTTGCGGATGTCGACGGCGACGTCGAACAGCCGGCCGCGCCCGCAGCGCACCAGCTTGCCTTGGGCATGCGGCGGCGCCTGGAAGTGCATGCCGCGCAGCGTGCCGCAAGCCGATGATAACGAATGGTTATCCTGGACGAACTCGGGCAGGTCCAGCCCGGCCTCGTGCAGCGTCCGCCGATTCCAGCTTTCCGAGAAAAACCCCCGTTCATCGCCGAAACGCCGGGGAGCAAGGACCAGGACGCCCGGAAGCGAGGTCTTTTCGATCTGCATCTGTCTCTACCAGATAAGTTCTGCGCGGAAGACCGCGCAGAGAAACCCGAGACGGCCCCCAAGGCGCCGCGCCGCGCCAACCTAGTCCTGCGGATGTTAAAATGCACGGGGAATAATGCGTGACTTGAAGGCGCGAATTATCGCCTTGTTAGGCAACCGGGAGCTGTCCCGCACCACCGCCACCTGCCACAAGCGAAACCCGCTATGCGCTATCGACTGATCGCCACCTATACGGGTGCTGATGCACCATTCGTGAGCAATATCACGGATTTGCGGACCCATTCCGGGCCCGAGGGCCATGCGCTCTACAGCGTCACCCATATGGGCGGCGGCATCGCGGCCTATCGCATCACCTCGGCCGAGCAGCCGATCCAGGTCATGGGCAGCCAGGCCTATCCGGCGGCCGCGGGCTATGCCGGCAACCCGGCGGCGGCCATCCTGCAACTTGGGGGTGATTCCGTGCTGTTCGGCACCGGCTTGCGCAATGGCACCGGCCCGGCGATCCGGCTGGGCAACCAGGGCGATTTCCTGGAAAGCGCCGCCGCGCCGGGCGGCAACCCGTTGCCGCAGGACATGATCCGGCTCGGTCAGTTCAGCACGCCCCTGGGCAATTTCCTCTACAGCGCCCGCGACGGCCAGACCGCCTTCGACATCTGGCGCGTGGCCGACAACGGCGGCATCAGCCATGTCACCCGCGCGCAGCTGCCGCTCGGCGCCGGCGTGCAGGGGACCGAGATCGACGCCATGCATGTCGCCACCCTGGGCGACCGCAGCTTCATCCTGGCCGCCTCGGGCATGGGCAATTACGTCTCGGTGCAGATGGTCCATGCCGACGGCAGCCTGGGCAGCGCGCAGATGCTGTGGTCGTGGAACGGTCTGGGCATGGACCAGCCCAGCCACCTGGGCACAGTGACGGTCGGCGGCGTGACCTATGCCGCCATCGCCGCCTCGCAAAGCTCGTCGCTGACCATGATGCGGCTGACCTATGACGGCCAGCTTCTGCCGGTCGACCATATCGTCGACGAGCGCACGACCCGCTTCTCCGGCGCCACGGCGATGGAGACGCTGAACATGGACGGCCGCGCCTTCATCTTCCTGGGCGGCGGCGACGACGGCATCAGCGTCTTCACCGTGCTGCCCGACGGCAGGCTTCTGCATATCGCGACGCTGGCCGACACCGACGACCGGGCGCTGGCCGATGTCTCGGCCATCTCGGCGATGGAGATCGACGGCAAGATCGCGGTCTTCGTCTCGTCCCGGACCGAGCGCGGCATCAGCCAGTTCGTCTTCGAACCGGGCGAGATCGGCCTGACCCGCGTGGTCGGCGCCGGCGTGCAGAGCGGCACCGAGGGCAGCGACCTGATGCAGGCCAGCGCCGGCACGACCGAACTGCGGGGCGGCGCCGGCGACGACATCCTGATGTCAGGCAGCGCGCCCGTCAGCATGACCGGCGGCGACGGCGCCGACATCTTCGCGGTGACCGAGGTCAACGGCCGCATCACCGTCACCGATTTCGAACTGGGCGTGGACCGGCTGGACCTGTCGGCGCTTGGCATGATCCGCAGCACCGACCAGCTGGTGTTCCGCCCGCAAGCCTTTGGCATCAAGATCTTCTATGGAAACTCGGTCATTTTCGTCATGACAAAAGACAACACCACGCTGCAAGCCGGCGCCTTCGACAATTCCCTGTTCCCGGTGACGCATTACGCCGCGCCCAACATGCGCACCGTCGTGCATGGCACGATCCGCAACGATTCGCTGACCGCGTCGCGCAACGGGTCGAACATCTTCGGCTATGCCGGCAACGACCTGCTGCTGGGCGGCCTTGGCAATGACGCCCTGAATGGCGGCGTCGGCAACGACACGCTGCGCGGCGGCGATGGCAACGACACGCTGGCCGGCATGGATGGCAACGACCTGCTGCAAGGCGGCGTCGGCAACGACCGGCTGTTAGGCTGGGGCGGCAACGACACGCTGTTTGGCGGCCTGGGCGACGATACGCTTAGCGGTGATGCCGGTAACGACAATCTCTTTGGCGAGCAGGGTAACGACCGTCTCGTGGACATGCTGGGCAACAATACGCTGTGGGGCGGCGCCGGGGATGACCACCTGCAAGTCGGCAATGGCGCAGGGCGGCTGAACGGAGACGCCGGCAACGACACGCTGATTTCGGGCGCCGGCAACGACTATCTGTTCGGTGGCATCGGCAATGACAGCCTGCTGGCCGGCGCCGGCATGGATACGCTGCTGGGCGGGCCGGGCAACGATTACCTGGCCAGCGGCGCCGGTAACGACAGCATCGACGCCGGTGCCGGCAACGACCGGGCCTATGGCGGCGAGGGGCACGACATCATCCAGGGCCGCGAAGGCGCCGACACGCTGTACGGCGGCAATGGCCACGACACGATCTGGGGCGATGGCGCGCCGGATGTGCTTTATGGCGATGGCGGTCATGACCTGCTTTATGGCGGGGTCGGCAATGATATCCTTTACGGTGGCGAAGGCAGCGACACATTGCAGGGCGGAGAGGGCAATGACACGCTCTGGGGTGGAGTCGGCAATGACTCGGCCTATGGCGGAAGCGGCAATGATTCGCTTCTTGGCGGCGAGGGCCATGACCTGCTGGACGGCGGCGCCGGCAATGACGTGCTTCGCGGCGGCAACGGCCATGACCTGCTGATGGGCGGTGACGGCGATGACACGCTTTACGGCGAGAGCGGTAACAATACGCTGCGCGGCGGGGCCGGGAACGATCAGCTCTGGGGTCAGGTCGGCGGCGACTATCTGTCCGGCGACGATGGCAACGACTCGCTCTATGGTCTTCGCGGCGCCGACACGCTGTTCGGCGGCCTGGGCGACGACCTGCTGAACGGCGGCGAGGGCGATGATGAGGCCGGCGGCGGCGAAGGCAACGACACGCTGCTGGGCGAGACCGGCAACGACATCCTGCGCGGCGAGGGCGGCAGCGATTCGCTGGTCGGTGGCGCCGGGCACGACCTGCTGGACGGCGGCGATGGTGACGACCGGCTGGAAGGCGGCGCCGGCTATGACACCCTGACCGGCGGCGCGGGGGCCGATGTCTTCGTCTTCACCAGCGCCGAGAACTTCGGAAGCGGCAGCGACACCATCACCGATTTCCAGACCGGGCTGGACCGGATCGATCTGTCCGGGCTGAACCTGACCTTCATCGGCAGCGACGCCTTCTCGGGCGCGGGCCAGGTCAGGGCCGACCTGTCGCAGCCCGGCGCGACCCGGCTGCTGGTCGACCTCGACGGCGACGGTGCCGCCGATCTGACAGTCGATCTGGGCACCCTGTCCAGCCTCGGCGCCTCGGACCTGCTGCTCTAGCGTTCCAGCAGGTCGCGGTGCCGGCGCTCGAGCAGCATCAGCCCCAGCAGCAGCAGCGTGACCGAGATGCCGATGACATATTCCGGATTGATGTAGCTGCCCTGATAGGTCGGATAGATCCCCTGCCGCATCAGCCCGACGCAATGGATCAGCGGATTGTACCACAGCAGGTTCTGCGCCTGGGGCGGCATCAGGTCGAAGGTGAAGAAGATGCCCGACATCAGGAACAAGGGCCGGGTCAGGATCTGCCAGATCCGCTCCCAGATCGGGAAGGCGGTCATCAGATAGCAGTTCAGCGTGCCGACCCCGACCGCCAGCAGCGTGACCAGCAGCAGCGATTCCAGCACCGGCGCCAGATTCACCACCACCGGCAGCTGAAAGATGACATAGATGCCGACGAAGACGATGGCGATCACCACGGTATGGGTCAGCGCGTTCAGCAGCACCCGCGCGATCATCGCATCGATGAAGGTCACGCTGGGATAGGCCAGGAAGGGGCGCGAGAAGCGGATCGAGCTCGCCACCTTGTTGGTGATGTCGTTGAACATCGCGAAGGGCAGGAAGCCCGTGGCATAGAACAGCGGAAAGTTGGTGCCCAGGCCCGGCCGGTTCAGCGCCAGGCTGAAGATCAACGACAAGAGCGCCACGCCCAGCACCGGCTCGAGCACCGCCCAGACATAGCCGCCGGCGGATTTGCCATAGCTCGTCGCCATCTCGCGCAGCATCAGCGCCACGATGATGCGCATCATGCGAAAGCGCGGCCCGTTCCGGGACGGGCGCTGCGGCGGTCGAATCTCGCGGGTGATGTCGGACATGTGAACGCAAAAGCTGGTCTTGACGAGCCGCAATATGTAACAACTGCGCCGAAAAGGTAAACCAGCGAAAGCGCAACTGCGGTGAGCACCCCTTCGAACCCGGCCAGCGGCCCCTCCGGCGCCCCGGCCCAGCCAGCGGCGGACCAGCACGCGCCTGCGCGGCCCGCAGCCAATCCCGCCGCGTCAGCGCAGGCCAACCGGCCGTTCCAGGGCCAGGGCGCGCCCGGCCCGGCGCAGCCGGCGCCGGCCCGGCCGCAGGGCAATGCCCAGGCGCCGGCGGTGCGCCCGCAGCAGCAGGCCAAGCCGATCCCGGTGAAGCCCATGGGCCAACCCGTGCCCCGCCCGGCGCAGGGCCAGCCTCCGGCCCGACCGGCGATCCCGGTCCGCCCGGCGGTCGGCATGGCCCAGCCGAAGCGCCGGCACTGGCTGATGCTTGCCTCGTTCCTGGCGCTGGTGGTGCTGCCGACCCTGCTCTGGGCCTGGTATCTCTGGGCCCGGGCCAGCGACCAATATGTCTCGTCCGTGGGCTTTTCGGTGCGCAAGGAGCAGATGGCGCCGTCGATCGACCTTCTGGGCGGGCTGACCTCGTTCACCGGCGGCAGCGGCAGCGCCTCGGATACCGACATCCTGTACGAATACATCCGCAGCCAGGACATGGTCGAGCAGATTGACGCGCAACTGGACCTGCGCGCGCGCTTCTCGCGCGACTGGCCGCATGATTTCGTCTTCGCCTTCAACCCCGAGGGCCATGTCGAGGAGCTGACCGAATACTGGCAGCGCCAGGTCAAGGTGCTCTATGACAGCTCGACCTCGCTCATCACGCTGAACGTCAGCGCCTTCAGCGCCGAGGACGCCCAGGCCATTGCCGCGGCGGTGTTCAAGCAGAGCTCGGACAAGATCAACCAGCTTTCCGCCGTCGCCCAGCAGGATGCGACGCGGCTGGCCAAGGCGGAACTGGACAAGACGCGCGACGAGCTGACCACCACCCGCCAGGCGATGACCGCGTTCCGCATGAAGTCGCAGATCGTCGATCCCCAGGCCGATCTTGCCGGCCAGATGGGCGTACTGAGCGGGCTGCAGGGCCAGCTGGCCGAGGCGCTGGTCGCCCATGACATGCTGCTGGAGAATGCCCAGCCGACCGACCACCGCGTCACCCAGTCGCAGCAAAAGATCGACGCGCTGCGCCGGCTGATCGACCAGGAACGCGGCAAGTTCGGTGCCGAGGGCCAGGGCCCGGCCGGCGAAAGCTATGCCCAGCTGATGGCCGAATACGAAAAGCTGGCCGTGGACCGCGAATTCGCCGAGGGCGCCTATCGCACCGCCCGCATCGCCTATGAGACGGCGATGGCCGAGGCGCAGCGCCAGTCGCGCTACCTCGCCGCCCATATCGAGCCCAAGATCCCGCAAAGCTCGACCGAGCCGCAGCGGCTGTGGCTGCTGTTCATGGTCGCCGGCATGCTGCTGGCCGCCTGGTCGGTCCTGGTCCTGATCTATTACAGCATCCGCGACCGCGCCTGAGCCATGATCCGGCTGGAGAACCTGACCAAGGCCTATCGTCTGAAGGGGCGCCGGACCGTGGTGGCCGACAATATCAGCGCGGTCTTTCCGACCGGCGCCTCGGTGGGGCTGCTGGGCCGCAACGGCGCCGGCAAGTCGACGCTGCTGCGCATGATCGCGGGCACCGTCTCGCCGACCTCGGGGCGGGTGCTGTCGGACGGCACGATCTCTTGGCCGGTCGGCTTCATGGGCAGCTTTCACGGCGAACTCAGCGGGGCGCAGAACGTGCGCTTCGTCGCCCGCATCTATGGCGTGGACAGCGACGAGCTGGTCGATTACGTCGCGGATTTCGCCGAGCTGGGCCAGCATTACCACCAGCCCTTCGCCAGCTATTCCTCGGGGATGCGGTCGCGGCTGGCGATGGGCACCAGCATGGGCATCCATTTCGACACCTATCTGGTCGACGAGGTGACCAGCGTCGGCGACGCGGATTTCCGGGTGAAATCGCAACGGGTGTTCAACGACCGCATGGCCAATTCCGGCGCCATCGTGGTCAGCCATTCCATGCCGATGATCCGCAACATGTGCACCATGGGCGCCGTGCTGGAGCGCGGCACGCTGGAGGTCTACGAGGATCTCGATGAGGCCATCGCCCGGCACGAGGCGATCCTGCGCGTGCCGCCGGCGGTGGCGGGGGACTAGCCCGCCAGCAGCGCCTCGATCTCGGCCCGCTTCGCGGCGACCAGGCCGGCGTCGCCGCGCGATTCGACGTTCAGCCGCACCACCGGCTCGGTGTTCGAGCTGCGCAGGTTGAAGCGCCAGTCGGCGAATTCCAGGCTGACCCCGTCGGTGTCGTCGCGGTGCAGCGCCATTGGCGCGAAATGCCCGACGACGCGGGCGATGGCCGCGGCGGGATCGGCCAGGCGAAAATTGATCTCGCCCGAGGACGGGAAGGCCCGCATCCGCTCGGCCAGCAGCGCGCCCAGGCTGGTGCCCTTGCGGCTGACCAGCTCGACCACCAGCAGCCAGGGGATCATGCCGCTGTCGGCAAAGTGGAAATCGCGGAAATAGTGATGCGCCGACATCTCGCCGCCATAGATCGCGCCCGACTCGCGCATGGCGCGCTTGACGAAGGCATGGCCGGTGCGGGCCTGCACCGCCTGCCCGCCCGCCCCCGCGATCATGTCGCGGCTGTTCAGCACCACGCGCGGATCGTGGACGATCTTCTCGCCCGGGTGCTTTTCCAGGAAGGCGGTCGCCAGCAGGCCGACGATATATTCGCCGGGGATGAAATTCCCCTTTTCGTCGAAGAAGAAGCAGCGGTCGAAATCGCCGTCCCAGGCCACGCCCAGGTCGGCGCCATGTTCGCGCACCGCATCCGCCGTCATCGGCTGGTTTTCCGGCAGCAGCGGGTTCGGGATACCGTTCGGGAAGCTCGGATCGGCGTCGTGGTTCATGCGGATGAAGCGCAGGGGGGCGCCGCGCCGTTCCAGTTCGGCCGCGATGGCGTCGAAGGTCGGCCCGGCCGTGCCATTGCCGGCGTTGACCAGAACGGTCAGCGGCTTCAGCGCGGCAATGTCGACGAAATCGGCCATGGCGCGGGCATAGGTGTCGCGCGCCTCGGCGAAATCGCGGGTCGCGCCCGGCGCGGCGGGTTCGGCGAAATCGCCCGATTGCGCCAGCGCGGCGATGGCGGCGAAATCCCCCTCGGGGTCCAGCGGCGCGGCGCCGCGCCCGACCAGTTTCATGCCGTTATAGTCGATGGGGTTGTGCGAGGCGGTGACCTCGATCCCGCCATCGGCGCCGAAATGCGCGGTGGCGAAATACATTTCCTCGGTGCCGGCCAGGCCCAGGTCGCGCACATTCGCGCCGCCCTCGTTCAGCCCGCGGATCAGCGCGGCGGCGAGTTCCGGCGAGGTCTCGCGCGTGTCGCGGCCGACGATCACCTCGCGCGCGCCCAGGACCTGTGCGAAGGCGCGGCCGATGCGCCAGGCCACGTCCGCGTCAAGCTCGGTCCCCAGCCGGCCGCGCACGTCATAGGCCTTGAAACAGTCGATCCGTCGCGCCTCAGCCATCTGCCATCCCCTGCTTTGCCGTCCCTTGGCTACACCAGCCGCCCGGCGATGGGAATAATGCGTCAGCATTGCAGAAGGGTTAACGCCTCCGCCAAAGGGTGGAGGTGACGTGCGGCGGCGCCCGCGCTAGACCGGGTGAAACAAGGAGATTGCCGATGGATACCAAGGCCCTGATCGCCGCCTATTACGACGCCTTCAACGCCGGCCGCACCGATGAGATGCTGGCCTATCTGCATGACGAGGTCGAGCATCACGTGAACGAGGGCGGCATCCGTCGCGGCAAGGCGGCTTTCGCCGCGTTCAACGCCCACATGACCCGCAGCTACCAGGAACGGCTGACCGACATCGTGATCTTCGCCAACGAGGCCGGCGACCGCGCGGCGGCGGAATTCGTGGTGAACGGCACCTATCTGGCCACCGACGAGGGCCTGCCCGAAGCGAAGGGCCAGACCTATGTCCTGCCCGCCGGCACCTTCTTCACCATCAAGGACGGCAAGATCGCCCGCGTGACGACCTATTACAACCTGGCCGACTGGACCCGGCAGATGGTCGGGGAATGATCGAGACGCGCAGCCTGACCGGGGATGCCGTGGCCGAGGTGCTGGACGACCTGGCGCGGCTGCGCATCGCCGTGTTCCGCGACTGGCCCTATCTCTACGACGGCGACCTGGCTTACGAGCGCGATTACCTGCGGGCCTATCAGTCGCCCGGCGCGGTGGTGGTCGCGGCCTATGACGGCACGCGCATGATCGGCGCCGCGACCGGGGCGCCGATGGAGGATCACGCCGGCGATTTCGCCGCCGCCTTCGCCGCGCGCCCCGAGCCGCTGGAGCAGATCTTCTATTGCGCGGAATCGGTGCTTCTGCCCGAATATCGCGGCCACGGCCTCGGCCATGCCTTCTTCGACGGCCGCGAGGCGCAGGCCCGCGCGCTGGGGCGTCGCTACAGCGCCTTTTGCCGCGTCGTGCGTCCCGAGGACCACCCGCTGCATCCGCAGGACTATCGCCCGCTGGACGGCTTCTGGCGCAAGCGCGGTTACGCGCCGCTGCCGGGCGTGGTGGCCGAATTCGAGTGGAAGGATATCGGCGAGGCCGCGCCGACCCGCAAGCCCCTGCAATTCTGGATGAAGACGCTGTGACCCGGACCATCCGCATCGCCGCCGCCGCCTATCCCTTCGACTGGCTGGCGGACTTCGACGCCTATCGCGCCAAGATCTCGGCCTGGGTGGCCGAGGCGACCGACTGCGACCTGCTGGTCTTTCCCGAATACGGCGCCATGGAGCTGGCCTCGCTGGGCGGCCGCGCGGTGGCGGGCGACCTCGAGGCCTCGCTCCATGAGGTCGCCCGCCACGAGGCGGCGCGCGACGCGCTGCATGCGGACCTGGCGGCGCGGCACGGGCTGCATATCCTGGCGGCCTCGGGCCCCTGTTTCGAGGGGCCGCGCCCGGTCAACCGCGCCGTGCTGTTTGGCCCCGAGGGGCGGATAGGCCACCAGGACAAGCAGGTGATGACCCGGTTCGAGCGCGAGGATTGGGATGTGACCGGCGCCTCGGGCCTACGGGTCTTCGACACGGCGGTGGGTCGGCTGGGCGTGCTGATCTGCTATGACAGCGAATTCCCGCTGCTGGGCCGCGTGCTGGCCGAGGCCGGGGTCGAGGTGATCCTGGTGCCCTCCTGCACCGACACGGTGGCGGGCTACAACCGCGTCCGCATCGGCGCCATGGCGCGGGCGCTGGAGAGCCAATGCGTGGTGGTGCAGGCGCCGACGGTCGGCTGCGTGGACTGGAGCCCGGCGGTGGACGAGAACCGCGGCGCGGCGGCGATCTATGCGCCGCCGGATGGGCTGTGGCCGGAAAGCGGCGTGGTGGCCGAGGGGGCGATGGACGCGCCGGGCTGGGTCAAGGCCGAGGTGGACCTGGACCTGGTGGCGGAAAGCCGGCGGAACGGGCGGGTGCTGCCCTTCGCGCATTGGGGAGAGACGGTGGGGGTGCGGGCGGTGGAATGAGGGGCGGCACGCAACGCGCCAGCATTAACCGAATCTTGTGATCTGCTGTTGGAGGATGCCGCGCGGCATATGAGGTTCCCGGCATGAACATGATCCACACGGAAGCATATCGAACTGCCTTCAGCGCGTATCTGCGCAACGGCACGCCGATCCCCCTGACCCTGAAACAGGCAGCGACCACGGCACGGTATGTCTGGCGCTGCCAAGGCGACAATTTTGTGCGACCGGCACATCGTGCCAACGATGGCCGCGTGTTGCATGGGACAATCCGCCTGATACCGGCCATCCGGGCGAGGATTACAACTGCCGCTGCGCGGCCGATCCCTATATCCTTGGCGAGACAGAGTTCGCGTTTCACGAATTCACCTCGGATTTCCCGCCCGGCCCCGTCCGGTGGGGGAACCGGGAATTCGTGTCGCACTATTACTTTGGTGACGGGCGCGCCGTGACCTTGGAAGAGATCGGGCATTTGCGCGAGATCGCCGAGCAATATGCTTATGCTGATGGCGCACAAGGTTCGTTTCGCAGACTGTCGGGCCAAATTTCCGACGCGGCTCGAGAAAATGGAGCCGGAAAGCTTTACGTGCCTTTCAATAACACCTATCAATTCGGCGACGTTGCCTTTTCGCATGGCAGGGGAACGGTCTCAGGCTCCTTCCTGGGAACGGTCGAATATCACGACGATATGCTGCGGATCACTGGTGAAAGCAACTTTGAGTTCACCGACGAATTTGCCGATCCTCTGGATATGAATTTCGAGCCCGGTGGCATACCCTATCACATCAGCGGAACATGGCGCGCAAGCTTTTCGGCAGAGGTGCTAAGAGACCGCAGAAATAGCATTTACTTTGACCCAAGGAAATGATGGTGATGCTGCGCACGTTTGCCCATCATCTGCTTCTGCTTCCGGTCTTTCTCTTCCTGCTCTGGGCGGCGGTCGCGGGGGTGCAATGGGTCAGGCATGCGCCCAAAAGCGTCACCCTACCAAATGGCATGATGCTCAAGCTGCAATATTATTTCCCCCGCGCTCCGGTCGCGCTTTTTGCCACGGATGGCAGAACGATCCTTGCCCGCAGGCTTGAATTCCTTTGCTTCAACGATCGCTATGTCAGGATCACGTCCTACAAATTCGGTGATTCCGGCATTTACGACGCCCAGACCGACGCCAAGGTCCGGGAAGAGCAGTATGACACTGTTGCGCGTGAGCTACGCTCAGGGAGGGGAGGATGCAACGGCTATTACACCGGCCTGCTCGGAGCTGTTTTTCTGCTCGATGGCCAAAGATTCCCGTTCCTGCCGCCCTGCGAATGGCGCAACCTGAACAACCCGGCGCTGAAAAACCGCGCCTGGTTCGATCGTCCCTGCGATGACCGGTCGGGGCGGGAGGAGATGCGCCCCCCGACCGTCGCGGGCGATACGGCCGTCCAGTCCGACCTCGGGCCATAGACCGCGTCCGCCGCGAAGCGACTCAAGACCGCATCCGGCGCGGGCCAGCGCGCGGATGCCGGGTGCGGCCGCTTCGACCTACTGCTCCACGGTCCCCTCGGGCTCCTCCGGCACCGCGCCCTCGGGCGTCGCGCCTTGCGGGGCTGCACCCTCGGTCGGCACCGCAAGCCGGTTGTCCTCCCATTCGCCCGAGGCCACCTCGCCCGTCGCATAGCGCATCACGCCCGCGCCCTGGCGCTTGCCCATGACGAAATGGCCGGTGTAGACGTCGCCGTTGGCATAGGTGGCCACGCCCTCGCCGTCGATCTCGCCTTGCTTCCACAGGCCCTCGTAGCGGAAGCCGTCGGGCGCGATCAGCCGGCCCTTGCCCTGCCGCAGCCCGTCCACGAAGGAACCGTCATAGGTCGTGCCGTCGGCATAGGTCGCCTGGCCCTGGCCGTGGCGCTGGCCGTCGCGCCAGGCGCCGTTGTAGACATAGCCGTCGGGATAGGTCATGCGGCCCTGCCCCTCGTTCCGGCCGCGCTTGAAACCGCCTTCGTAGACCAGGCCATTGGCATATTTCGCCACGCCCTGGCCCTCGATCACCCCGGCCAGCCAGTCGCCGTCATAGGTGGCGCCGTCGGGATAGGTGATGAGCCCGCGCCCGTCCGGCATGTCGGCCTTCAGCGCGCCCTCGTAGACCGAGCCGTCGGGGTAGGTGATGCGGCCTAGCCCCTCCATGCGGCCCTCGACCCAGTCGCCGGAATAGACATAGCCGTCGGTGCCGGTGAAGGTGCCCACGCCCCAGCGCTTGTCGGCGCGGAAATCGCCCTCGTAGCGGTCGCCGTTGGCGAAGGTGGCGATGCCCTTGCCCTCGCGCCTGCCATTGGCAAAGCGGCCATCGTAGCTGTCGCCCGAGGGCTGGACCAGCTTGCCCTGCCCCGCCATCTGCCCGGCCGACCAGCCACCGTCATAGGACAGCCCGTCCGGCATGGTCAGCTTGCCCTGGCCGGAACGCTGGTCGGCCTTCATCCCGCCCTCATAAGCGGCGCCGTCGGGATAGGTGATCTTGCCGAAGCCCTCCTTGACTCCGGCCTTCCAGTCGCCCTCGTAGCGATAGCCGTTGGGCTGGGTCAGCACGCCCTTGCCGTCATGCAGCGCGTTGACAAAGCCGCCCTTGTAGATCGAGCCATTGGCGTAATGCGCCTCGCCCTGGCCGGTGATCTGGCCGTCCAGCCAGTCGCCCTCGTAGGTGCCGCCGTCGGCATAGGTGATCTTGCCCTTGCCGCTGGGCTTGCCCTTGGCGAAGGCGCCTTCGTAAACCGAGCCATTGGGGAATTTCGCCACGCCCTGGCCCAGGATCTCGCCCTCGACCCAGTCGCCGGTGTATTCATAGCCCGAGGGCAGGCGATAGGTGCCGCGGCCGTGCTGCTTGCCGTTGCGGAAGGTGCCCTCATAGACGCCGCCGTCGTCGTATTGCTTGGTGATGACGGATTGGGCGGCGGCCACGCCGCTGCCGGCCAGGATCATCGCGCATGCGAAAATGGCTGCCTTCATGGACCTGCCTCCGCCTCTTGTTCGTTCTTTCGGCAAGGGTTTACCGCATGGGCCGGCCGGCGCAAAGCCGACTTTTCCTTTGCCGCGCCCTCGCCTATCACAGGGATCAAAGCCGAAGGACGCACCATGACCGATACGTTCCGCATCACGCTGGCACAGCTGAACCCCACCGTCGGCGACCTGCCGGGCAATGCCGCCAAGGCCCGCGATGCCTGGCAGCAGGCGCGCGCGGCCGGGTCCGACATGCTGGTGCTGCCCGAGATGTTCATCACCGGCTACCAGACCCAGGACCTGGTGCTGAAGGCCGCCTTCACCCAGCAGGCCATGGCCGAGATCGAGACGCTGGCCTGCGACTGTGCCCAAGGCCCCACCATCGGCATCGGCGGCCCCTTTGCCGAAGGGGACCGGCTCTACAATGCCTATTGGGTCTTGCAGGACGGCCGGGTCGCCGCCCGCGTGCTGAAGCACGAACTGCCGCACAAGCAGCTTTTCGACGAATGGCGGCTGTTCAACGTCGGGCCGATCTCGGGCCCCTACCGCGTGGGCGGCGTCCGCATCGGCAGCCCGATCTGCGAGGACGCCTGGTGGCCCGAGGTCGCCGAGACCCTGGCCGAGACCGGGGCCGAGATCCTGATCGTGCCGAACGGCAGCCCCTACCACCGGGGCAAGCTGGACCTGCGCATGGGCCACATGGTCGGTCGCGTGGTCGAGACCGACCTGCCGCTGGTCTATCTGAACTCGGTCGGCGGCCAGGACGACCAGCTCTATGACGGCGCCAGCTTCGTGCTGAACCCGGGCAGGACCGGCGGCGCCGACAAGGTCGTGCAGCTGGCGCCCTTCGACGAACAGATCGTGCATGTCGACTTCACCCGCACGCCCGATGGCTGGCGCGCGGTGCCGGGGCCGATGGAGCACCAGCCCGACGAATGGGAGCAAGACTATCGCGCCATGACCGAGGGGCTGCGCGACTACATGCGCAAGTCCGGATTCCGCAAGGTGGTGCTGGGCATGTCGGGCGGCATCGATTCGGCGCTGGTCGCGACCATCGCCTGCGACGCCATCGGGCCGCAGAACGTGCGCTGCGTGATGCTGCCCAGCGAATACACCTCGCGGGCCAGCCTTGACGATGCCGCCGATGCCGCGACCCGGCTGGGCGCGCGGCTGGACACGGTGCAGATCGAGGGCGCCCGCGACGCGGTCGGCGCGGCGCTGGCACAGCTGATGGAGGGGACGAAACCCGACACGACCGAGGAGAACATCCAGTCCCGGTTGCGCGGCGTGATGCTGATGGCGATCTCGAACAAGTTCGGCGAGCTTCTGCTGACCACCGGCAACAAGTCCGAGGTCGCGGTGGGCTATGCCACGATCTATGGCGACATGGCCGGCGGCTACAACCCGATCAAGGATCTGTACAAGACCCGGGTGTTCGAGACCTGCCGTTGGCGCAACCGCAACCACCGCCCCTGGATGCAGGGCCCGGCGGGCGCGGTGATCCCGCCGCAGATCATCACGAAACCGCCCTCGGCCGAGCTGCGCCCGGACCAGAAGGACCAGGACAGCCTGCCGCCCTATGAGGTGCTGGACGCGATCCTGGAGGGGCTGGTCGAGAAGGACCTGGCGCTGAAGGACCTGGTCGCCCAGGGCTTCGACGCCGAGACGGTGAAGAAGGTCGAGACGCTGCTTTATGGCAGCGAATGGAAACGCTACCAGGCGGCGCCCGGCCCGCGAATCTCGACCAAGGCCTTCTGGCTGGACCGGCGCTATCCGCTGGTCAACCGCTGGCGCGACCGGCTCTAGGGTCGCATCCCGGGTGACGCCACGTCATGCCGGCGCCGGCATGGCGTCATTTCCGACATCACCCTGATATCGCGATGGAAAATTTGACCGATCATTAAAATCCTGTCGATTTGGACAGGTATCTAAACTTGCAGGCATTCCCTAGCTATCCAGCCGTGCCCCGCGTTGCCTATCCTTGGGGCAGGACGTGATGCAGGACCGGATGTTCCGGGACGCGCATGACTGAATGGTTCACTGGTATCGACCCTCCCCGTCGGAGGGTCTGTTAATGATGAGGGTCTGCTTATGCCGACAACGACGACGATTCGCGTCATTTCCCTGGGCACGCATCGCGACCTGGACAGCAACGAGCGCTATCTGGGCGCGGAACGGGCCGGCGAACTGGTCGGCACCACCTTCGGCAGCGCGGATGACCCGCTGGCCCGCAGCATTACCCCGGTCACGCTGAACGACGGCAACGGCAACCGGTCCATCGGCTTCGACGGCCCGCACGGCAGCCCGCGCGGCGAATACGTGCTGCATGACGGCGTGCGCTACAACCTCGACTCGGGCATCATCTATTCCGGCACCGTCACCTATATGGACGGCACGACCGCCAGCAACGTCCCGCTGCGTATCCTGCAGGCGACCGATGGCACGCTGGCGCTGGTGCCGCCGCCCAGCAACGCCTCGCAGGCCGAAATCCAGGGCGTGACCAGCAAGGCGATCCAGTCGATCACCCTGACCCGGGTCATCAACAGCAATTTCAACGGGCTCGACACCTCGCGCTATGGGCTGACCGACCCGACATTCGTCTGCTTCCGCAACGGCACGCTGATCCTGACCGCGCGCGGCAATGTCGCGGTCGAGGATCTGCGCGTCGGCGACATGGTGATGACCCGCGACCACGGGCCGCAGCCGCTGCGCTGGATCGGCTCGAAACAGGTGACGCCGGAGCTGCTGCAGCTGTTCCCGAACATGCGCCCGGTGCGGATCCGCGCAGGCGCGCTGGGGGCCGACCTGCCGGCGCGCGATCTTTACGTCTCGCAGCAGCACCGGGTCCTGGTCAGCTCGAAGATCGCCGAGCGCGTGCTGGGCGAGGCCGAGGTTCTGGTCGCCGCCAAGCACCTGACCGGGATCGACGGCATCGAGATCGACGACAGCACCGAGGCGCTAAGCTATTTCCACCTGCTGTTCGACCGGCATGAGATCGTCTGCTCGGAAGGCGCGCAGACCGAGTCGCTGTTCACCGGCCCCGAGGCGCTGAAGGCCGTGCCGCCCGAGGCGCGGGCCGAAATTCTGGCGCTGTTCCCCGAACTGCTGGCCGAGGGCCGGGCGCATGAACCTGCGCGCCGTCTCGGTTCTGGCCGCGAGGGGCGGCAGCTCGCGAAGCGCCATGCCGCAAACGGACGCGAGCTGCAAACGGCGCGGTCGCGCTGAAACTCCAGGCCCCGGACCACCACATGCCGGGGCCTTTTCCCTTCCGTGCCCGCCGCGTTCAGACCAGCACGTCCTGGCGCTGCTGCTGGCCGACGCCGAACACGCGCTTGTAGCGGGCGATTTCCTCGGCCGGGCCGGTGGCCTTCTCGGGGTTGTCCGACAGTTTCACCGTCGGCCGGCCATCCGCCGCCACCGCCTTGCAGACCAGCGAAAACGGCGCCAGCCCGTCGCCCGGCACCAGCCCGCGGAAATCATTGGTCAGCAAGGTGCCCCAGCCGAAGCTGACCTTCACCCGGCCGCGGAAGCGCCGGAACAATTCGCGGATCTTGTCCACGTCCAGCCCGTCCGAGAAGATGATCAGCTTGTTGCGCGGATCCTCGCCCCGCTCCTGCCACCAGCGGATCGCGGTTTCGGCCCCCTCGGCCGGGTCGCCGCTGTCGACGCGGATGCCGGTCCAGCCCGCCAGCCAGTCCGGCGCATGCTCCAGGAAACCCTTGGTGCCATAGGTATCGGGCAGGATGATGCGCAGCATGCCGTCATGTTCTTCTTGCCAATCGGCGAGGACGCGATAGGGGGCCTGGCGCAATGCCTCGTCCGTATCGGCCAGCGCGGCATAGACCATGGGCAGTTCGTGGGCGTTGGTGCCGATGGCCTCGATGTCGCGGCGCATGGCGATCAGGCAGTTCGAGGTGCCGATGAAGCGCTGATCCCCCAGCCCCTCATACATCGCCTGCACGCACCAGTCCTGCCACAGGAAGCTGTGCCGGCGCCGGGTGCCGAAATCGGCGATGCGCAGCTCGGGACCAAGCTCCCGCAGCTGCTCGATCTTTTCCCACAGCCGCGCCATGGCGCGGGCATAGAGCACCTGCAGTTCAAAACGCCCCATGTCCTTCAGCACCGCGCGCGAACGCAGCTCCATGATGATGGCCAGCGCCGGGATCTCCCACAGCATGACCTCGGGCCAGCGGCCTTCGAAGGTCAGCTCATACTGGCCGTCGCGCTTTTCCAGCTGATAGGCGGGCAGGCGCAGGTTCTCCAGGAACTCCATGAAGTCCGGGCGGAACATCTGGCGCTTGCCATAGAAGGTATTGCCGCGCAGCCAGGTGCTTTCGCCGCGCGTCAGCGACAGCCCGCGGACATGGTCAAGCTGTTCGCGCAGCTCGCCCTCGTCGATCAGCTCGGCCAGGCGGATGGACCTGGTGCGGTTGATCAGGCTGAAGGCGACATGCGTGTCGGGCCGATTGCGGAAAACCGACTGGCACATCAACAGCTTGTAGAAGTCGGTATCGATCAGCGACCGCACGATCGGGTCGATCTTCCACTTGTGGTTATAGACGCGGGTCGCGATATCGACCGTCGGTATCATCATGCCAAAGTCACTCCCGCCTGGCGCATCCTCTCGCGGGCTGCCTCGCGCGAGCCGTCCAGGTCGATGGCGCGGGTGGCTTCCTCGATCACCGTGGCGCGAAAGCCCAGCCGCGCCGCGTCCATGGCCGACCAGGCAACGCAGAAATCATGCGCCAGGCCGACGAAGGCCAGCTCGGTCAGGTCGCGCTCGCGCAGATAGCCGGCCAGGCCGGTCGCGGTGCGGTGATCGTTCTCGTAAAAGGCGGAATAGCTGTCGATCTGCGGCCGGAATCCCTTGCGGATCACCAGATCGGCGCAATCGACGGCCAGCGCCGGATGGAACCCCGCCCCCGGGCTGCCGATGACGCAATGCGCCGGCCACAGCACCTGCGGGCCATAGGGCATCGCGACCTCGGAAAAGGCGGTCGCGCCGGGGTGGTTGTCGGCAAAGCTGGCGTGGTCATGCGGGTGCCAGTCCTGGGTCAGCACCACGGCGTCGTAATCCGCCATCAGGTCGTTGATCCCGGCCACGATCTCATCCCCGCCCGCCACGGCCAGCCGGCCGCCCGGGCAGAAATCCAGCTGCATGTCGATGACGATCAAGGCCTTGGGCATGGCTTTGCTCCTGCTTTGACGAAAGTCGTAGGCGGGTGGGCCGGGGGCGTCAATGCCGCAACTTGATCCGGGCCCCACGCGGCGCTAAGGCCAAGCCATGCTGACCGTCGCCGCGCTTTACCATTTCACCCGCTTCCCCGACCCGGCCGCGCTGAAGCCGCCGCTGGCGAAATGCGCCTGCACGCATGGCGTCAGGGGCACGCTGCTGCTGGCGCCCGAGGGCATCAACGGCACCATCGCCGGCACGCGCGCAGGGATCGACGCCGTGCTGGCCCATATCCGCGCCCTGCCCGGCTGCGCCACCCTGGAATGGAAGGAAAGCCCGGCCGAGACCATGCCCTTTGGCCGCATGAAGGTGCGGCTGAAGCGCGAGATCGTCACCATGGGTCAGCCCGACGTGGACCCGACCGCCGGCGTCGGGCGTTATGTCGCACCATCGGACTGGAACGCGCTGATCCAGGCCCCGGACGTGGCGGTGATCGACACCCGCAACGATTACGAGGTCGAGATCGGCAGCTTTGCCGGCGCCGTCGATCCCGGCACCCGCAGCTTTCGCGACTTTCCGGAATGGTGGCGCCAGAACCGCGACCGCTTTGCCGGCAAGCGGATCGCCATGTTCTGCACCGGCGGTATCCGCTGCGAGAAATCGACCAATTTCCTGCTGGGCGAAGGCGTGCCGGAGGTCTTTCACCTGAAGGGCGGCATCCTGAAATACCTCGAGGACGTGCCCGAGGCCGAAAGCCTGTGGCAGGGCGAATGCTTCGTCTTCGACAAGCGCGTCAGCATCATCCACGGCTTGCGGCCGGGGCGCCACGGCCTCTGCCACGCCTGCCGCCGGCCGCTGGCGCCCGAGGATCGCGCCCGCCCGGAATACGAGCAAGGCGTCAGCTGCCACCGCTGCGCCGGCGAATATTCCGAGGCCGACCGCGCCCGGTTCCGTGAACGCCAGCGTCAGGCCGCGCGCGGCGAATGTTTCGGCGAGCCACAGGACTAGGCTTTCAGAAACATTCGGTTACGCCCGGCAAGGTGTTGAAAATAATAAAATTACCCGCTTCACGTCCGCTCAAATCTGCTTGAGCGGCTAAGCCGTTCTTCCTGCGGCATTTCCCGCCGACACCCAAGGGCCGCCGGTCACCGGCTGACACTTGTCCGTGCTGCGGCGCCGCAAAAGCTTCCATCCGGCGGGGGTGGTGCTAGGCATGGGGGCCGAGGGATCTGGGCCAGACCGGCCCGCAAGAAATGGAGAACTCACAATGAAAGCAATTGGTTACGCAACCCTTGTCTCGCTGATCGCCGGCGGGGCCTATGCCGGGGGCTATGTCGCCCCGGTGGTCGAGCAGCCCGTTATTGCCCCGGTCGAGATGATCGCGCCGGCCCCGGTCGGCAACTGGGACGGCTTCTATGCCGGTCTGCAATACGGCAAGGGCTCGGGCGATCTGGGCGACCGCGGCGCGCTGCCGGACTTCGGCGATTTCGACGCTTATGGTCTGCATGCCGGCTACCAGAGGGGCTTCAACAAGTTCGTCCTGGGCGGCGAGCTGGACTATAACAAGGTCTCGCCCGACGAGAACTACAGCGACGGCGACATGACCCGGCTGCGGCTGCGCGCCGGCTATGACGCCGGCAAGTTCCTGCCCTATGTCACGCTGGGCGCCGCCAAGCTCGACACCGACGAATTCTCGGACACCGGCATGACCTATGGCCTGGGCGTCGACTACAAGGTCGCCGAGCACTTCACCGTCGGCGCGGAATACACCCGCAACGCCTTCAAGGACGTGCTGCAGGACAGCGCCGGCGTGGACGGCAACGACCTGGACATGGACCTGGTGCAGGTCCGGGCGTCCTACAAGTTCTAAGACCAGGCGGCGGGCGCGCCTTGCGGTGGCGCCCGCCCTGCCCGCTGCATGACCGGCAGCCGGCGCAATCACAGGCTCGTTTTCACAGAATGCCTTCGCTAGGTTCGGGATGAGACATTCATTCCGACAGGCATTTCATGACGATCTTCATTAACGGCACCGCCGGCAACGACCGGCTGCGGGCCGAGAGCACGTTCCCCTATCGCGAGACCATCGTCATCAACGGCCTGGCCGGCAATGACATATTGACCGGCAGCTTCCTGAACCCGAACGCGCTTTACGGCGGCGCCGGTCGCGACACGCTGGAGGGCGGCGCGGCGACCAATCTGCTGGACGGCGGTCTGGGCGACGACCTGCTGCGCGCCTGGCAGGGCACCGGGAACGTGCTGCGCGGCGGGGCCGGCAACGACCTGCTGACCGGCGGCAACCAGGGCAGCCGCCTGGATGGCGGCAGCGGCAGGGACACCATGGCGGGCGGCGCGGGCGGCGATGTCTATGTGGTGGATTCCACGCTGGACCAGATCCGCGAAAGCTATGTGCCCCGCTATCCTGGCGACCCCAATCCGCCCGACCAGGTGCAAAGCTGGATCAGCTGGACGCTGGGCGCCAGGCTAGAAAACCTGGTGCTGCTGGGCCATGGCGCGACCAACGGCACCGGCAACGGCCTGGCCAATCTGATCGTCGGCAACGGCGGCAGCAACCTGCTGTTCGGCGCAGCCGGGGCGGATACGCTGGAGGGCGGCCAGGGCCGTGACACGCTGGACGGCGGCGCCGGAGTCGACACGCTGCGGTTTTCCGACGCGGGACCCGTGCAGGTAAACTTGGGGGCGAGCGGGCCGCAGGCGACGGGCTTCGGCCTCGACACCATCCGCAATATCGAGAACGTGCTGACCGGCGCCGGCAACGACATCCTGACCGGCAATGCGCTGGCCAATACCCTGACCTCCGGTGCGGGAAACGACCGGATCGCCGGGATGGGCGGCCATGACCGCCTGTTCGGCCAGGCCGGCGCCGACCGGCTGCGCGGCGGCCTGGGCAATGACACGCTGCACGGCGGCCCGGGAGCCGACAGCTTCGTCTTCGCCAGAGGCGACGGCACCGACCGGATCCTGGACTTCGTCGATGGCCAGGACCGCATCGTCATCGAATCCGGGGCCGAGCGCTTTGCCGACCTGCGCATCACCGACCTGGGCGCCGATGTGCGGATCAGCTTTGGCAATGTGGTGATCGTGCTGGCGAACATCGACCACCACCTGCTGACGGCGCAGGATTTCCTGTTCGCCTGAAGGCGCGGGCCGGCCCGGGCTGGTTACTTCACCTGGCCCAGCCGGCCGGCCGCGATGGCCGCCATGTTCAGGATGTCGTTCACGGTCGAGCCGGTCGAGCAGATCTGGATCGGCTCGGGCACGCCGGTCAGGATCGGGCCGACCACCGTGGCGCCGGCCATTTCCTGCAACAGCTTCACCGAGATCGAGGCCGAGTGCCGCGCCGGCACCACCAGCACGTTCGCGGGGCCAGTCAGACGCGAGAACGGGTATTTCGCCGCCTGCGACGGGTTCAGCGCCACGTCCACGGTCATCTCGCCCTCATATTCGAAATCGACCTTGCGGGCGTCCAGCACCTCGGTCGCATGGGCCATCTTCACCGCGCGCTCGCTGACCGGATAGCCGAAGTTCGAGAAGGACAGGAACGCCACGCGCGGCTCGATGCCCAGGCCGCGTGCGACATGGGCGCCGCGGGTGGCGATATCGGCCAGATCCTCGGCCTCGGGCCATTCGTGGACCAGCGTGTCGCCGATCAGGATCACGCGGCCGTTGTGCAGGACCGTGGTGATGCCGACCGCGCCCGCCGCCGGAGTCACGTCATAGACCATGCCGATCTGCGCCAGCACATGCGCGTTCTTGCGCGTGGCGCCGGTCACCAGCCCGTCGCCATGGCCATGCGCCAGCATCAGCGCGGCAAAGACATGCCGGTCGCGGTTCGCGAGCTTGGCCGCATCCTCGCGGTCATAGCCCTTGCGCTGCAGCCGGGCATAGAGCGTCTCGTGATACTGGTCGAGATGGCGCGAATTGCCGGCATTGACCACGGTGATCTCGCGGGCGGCGTCACTCAGGCCGGCGGCGTCCAGCTTTTCCTTCACATCGGCCTCGCGCCCGACGACGATGGACTGGCCCATGCCGCCGCGCTGCCAGGCGACGGCGGCGCGCAGCACGCGCGGGTCGTCGCCCTCGGCAAAGATCATCCGGGCCTGGGCCTGGCGGGCGCGGGCATGGATGCCCTGCAGGATGGCGGCGGTCGGGTCCATGCGCGCCTTCAGCGACTGGACATAGCCCTCCATGTCGATGATCGGCCGGCGGGCGACGCCGGTGTCCATGCCGGCCTTGGCCACCGCCGGGGGAATGACGTGGATCAGCCGCGGGTCGAAGGGCGTCGGGATGATGTAGTCGCGGCCGAATTGCAGCTTGCGGCCATAGGCCACGGCGACCTCGTCCGGCACGTCCTCGCGCGCGAGCTTCGCCAGGGCCTCGGCGCAGGCGATCTTCATCTCGTCGTTGATGGCGCGGGCGTGGATGTCCAGCGCGCCGCGGAACAGATAGGGAAAGCCCAGGACGTTGTTGACCTGGTTCGGATAGTCCGAGCGCCCGGTGGCGACAATGGCGTCGGGGCGCACGGCATGCGCCTCTTCCGGGGTGATCTCGGGGTCGGGGTTCGCCATGGCGAAGATGACCGGGTTCTCGGCCATCGAGGCCACCATGTCCTGCGTCACCGCCCCCTTGGCCGAAACGCCCAGGAACACGTCGGCGCCCTTCATCGCGTCTTCCAGCGTCCGGGCCTCGGTCACCACGGCATGGGCCGATTTCCACTGGTTCATGCCCTCGGTGCGGCCCTGCCAGATCACGCCCTTGGTGTCGCACATGATGCAGTTCTCATGCCGCGCGCCCATGGATTTCAGCAGTTCCAGGCAGGCGATGCCCGCCGCGCCGGCGCCGTTCAGGACGATGCGCACATCCTCGATCTTCTTGCCCGACAGCTCCAGCGCGTTCAGCAGGCCCGCCGCGCAGATCACCGCCGTGCCGTGCTGGTCGTCATGGAACACCGGGATGTCCATCAGCTCCTTCAGGCGCTGCTCGATGATGAAGCATTCCGGCGCCTTGATGTCCTCGAGGTTGATGCCGCCGAAGGTCGGACCCATCAGCCGCACGGCATTGATGATCTGATCCGGGTCCTCGGTGTCCAGCTCGATGTCGATGGCGTTCACGTCGGCGAAGCGCTTGAACAGCACCGCCTTGCCCTCCATCACCGGCTTCGAGGCCAGCGCGCCCAGGTTGCCAAGCCCCAAAATCGCGGTGCCGTTCGAGATCACCGCGACCATGTTGCCCTTGACGGTATAGTCATAGGCGGTCTCGGGCCGTTCGGCGATGGCCTCGACCGGCACGGCGACGCCGGGGGAATAGGCAAGCGACAGGTCGCGCTGGGTCGCCATCGGGGTCGAGGCCACGATGTCGTATTTGCCCGGCCGGGGCTCCAGGTGATAGGCCAGAGCCTCTTCCCGCGTGATGCGGGACTTGCGCGGGGTGTTGTCGTCGCTCATCCGGTCCTCCTCGTGGCGTGGCCTATGCCATAGCGCCCGGGCCGCGGCGACCGGAAGGGGTAAAATGCTTGAAGCTGATCCTAGGGATGCAGGGCAGCCGCGATGGTATGCTGGTGCCCGGTCAGCGCCGCCGCGATGGCCGTCAGCGCGACCAGCGCCGCGACGGCGTCATGGCGCGGATCCCAGCAGCCGTGCCGGCGCGCCAGCCAGACCGTGACCGGATAGCACAGGATCTGCGACAGGCCCTGCCCGACCAGCAGCCCCGGCAGGCCGTAGAACCAGGCCCCGGTCGCGACCAGCGTGAAATAGATCGCCGCCCGCAGCGACTGCATCACGAAGAAGCCGCGCGAATCCCCGGCGGCCAGCGCCGAGAATTCATAGCTGATCGGGATCACCTGCAGCATCTGGATACAGGCGATGGCCACAAGGATGCCGCCCGCCGCCGCATAGCGCGGGTCGTAAAGCAGTCCGACCAGCGGCGGCCCGGCCCAGGCCAGCACCACCGCCGCGACCAGCAAGAGCGCGGACAGACCGGCGCGGGTGCGGGCCAGGATGCGGGCGTTCTCGCGGCTCTCGGCCGGCGGGTGCTGGCGATACATCGGGATGAACAGCCGGCTGGCGATGGAATTGCCCAGCATCATCGGCACCGTCGCCAGGAACAGGCCGATGTTGTAGATGCCCAGCTGGTGCAGCGTCAGCACCCGGCCCAGGATGATGCGGTCACCCTGGAACAGCAGGAAGCCGCAGATGGTGCTGAAGAAGATCCATTTGCCGAAATGCATCACCTCGGCGCGGGCCTCGGGCTCCAGCCGGAAGCGGTTGCGGTGGCCGGGCAGGAACAGGCGGAACATCAAGAGCTGCGCGAAGGCGCCCAGCACATTGCCCCAGACCAGCGCCCAGACCGAATTCAGGATCAGCGCCGCCGCGATGGTGATCAGGATGCCGATCAGCTGGTTGCCAAGCTCGATCACCGTCAGCCGGCCCAGTTGCAGGTGGCGGGCGGCGCTGTCGATGCGGGTGGGCAGGAAGCCGCCCACGATCATCGAGGTGGCCGCGACCGGGAACACCCAGCCGAACAGCGGTGCGTCGTAGAACAGCGACAGCGGCCAGGCCATCGCCATGGCGGCGGCGAAGATCAGGAAGCCGCGCACGATCTTCAGCGTCCAGATCGTGTCCAGGAAATCCGGATCGTCGCCGCGTTTGCTTTGCATGATCGACGGGCCGAAGCCCATGTCGCTGAACATGCTGAGCCCGATCAGGAAGCTGGTGACCAGCGCCATCAACCCGAAATCGTCCGGGCTGAGGATGCGGGTCAGGATCAGGTTCGAGCCCAGCCGCATGATCTGGCCCAGGCCGAAATTGGCCATCGACCAGGCGCTGCTGCCCAGGGCGCGCGAGGCCAGCGTCTTGCGCGCCGGTTCGGAGGTGGTGGCGTCGCTCATCAGCCCATCCCGTCGGTCGGCGTCGGCACGACGCCCGGCGAGGGCAGGCCGGGGATCTTGCCCAGCAGCCACAGCGCCACCAGCGCGCCCACGACCAGAAGGACGACCAGATAGACCTGCCGCAGCCGGCGGGCGTGCAGGTCTTCGGGCGACAGCCGATAGGGCAGCGCGATCACCGGCCGGGTGCCGGTGGCGCGGGCGAATTGCGTGGTGCGGCGCAGCACCGGGTTCAGCAGCTCCAGCACGAAGGCCACCATCATCGCCAGCGCGAAGCTGCCGCCGACGCCCATCACCGCGCTTTTCTTGCGGTTCGACAGCGCCGGATATTCCGGCGGCAGGGCGCGCTCCAGCAGCACGAAGCGTTCGGTCTGGTCGTTTTCCATCAGCATCTGCTGGGTCTCGACCTGGGCCAGCTGGCGCGAGATCTCGTTATAGCGGTCCTGCAGGCGGCGCTGCTCGCGCTGCATCGCCTCGAGCTCGCGGGTGACCTGCGGCACGCGGGCGCGGGCGCGATCGATCTCGATGCGGCGGGTCTCGAAACCGGCCTTCTGCTGGTTCAACTGCAGCAATTGCGCGTCGATCAGCTCGGCCTGGCGGCGCACCACGTCCGAGCCGCCCGAGCCGCCGCCGCTGTTCAGCCGCTGCAGGTTGTCCTCGAGCCGCTTGATCTCGGGGTGGTCGGCGGCCAGCGTGCGCCGGGCCTGCGCCAGTTCGATCTCGGCCGAGCGGATCTGCTGCACCAGCGAGGCCGAGGGCCGGGCATCGGCGCCGGCGCCCGCCTCGAGCGACAGCCGCTCGCGTTGCAGGTCCATGATGCTGCTGTTCAGCGTGGTTTCCATTTCGCTCAGCTGGGCGAGTTCGGTCTGCAGGAAGGTCTGCGAGCTGGGCAGCGCGTCCTCGTTGCGGGCGCTGTATTCGACGACCTTGCGCTCCTGCGCCGAAAGCTGCTCGTTCAGCCGCGCCTCCTCGCCGCGCAGATAGTCCTGCGATTCCAGGATGCGGGCCTTGCGGTTCTCGCGGTCGCGGTTGACGACGCTGTCGGCGAAGTCATTGGCGATGGCCGCGGCCATGTTCGCCGTCTCGGCCTGCGAGGTGATGACGATGGCGGCCAGCGCCAGCCGGGAATCCACCGAGACGCCGGGCGCGGTGATGCTCTCGATCCGGGTCGAGTTGCGCAGCGCCACCAGCTTTTCCGTCTCGCTGAGGCCGGGCGTGTCGGCGAAAAGCCCCAGCCGCTGGATGACGTCACGCAGGTTGGCGCGCGCCATCAGCCGCTGCTCGATCAGCTGCACCCGGCGCGAGGCGGGCAGCGAGCTGTCGGCGCCCTGGTCCATCACCGCCGGCATGTCGAGCTGGATCACCGCCGAAGCCTGGTAAACCCGGGGCGAGGAGACGATCAGATAGAACGACACCAGCACGCCCAGCACCATGATCGTCATGACCAGCGGCAACCGCCGCCAGACCATCGAGATCAGATCCTGCAAGGATTGAATCGGTCCCAAAATCCTGAACCCTTAAAGCAAACTCATGAAATCAATCTTCGGATTTGTTCAGCACCACGCCCATCACGGGCGGCATGCCGACCAGCAGCCGCTCGGCCTCGGTCATACGGGCGGCGGTGCCCTTGCGGCCGTCGGCGACCAGCAGCAGCGCATCGGCCAGCGGCAGCGCGGCCAGCGCCGCGTCCTCGCCCAGAAGCGGCGCGGTGTCCAGGATCACCATCTCGGCCGGGTGGCGGTCGTGCAGGCGCTGCATGGCCTGGACCAGCGTCTCGTCCTGCAACAGCTCGGCGGCGCCGGGCTCGGCGCGTTCGGGGGCCAGCACGGCGAGGTTCGGCGCCTCGTCCACCCGCGACAGCAGCTTGTCGAGTTCGCCGCTGTCGCGCAGCACCGGCGCCAGGGCGCCGCAACCGGGCACGCCCAGTTCCCGCGCCACGCTGGGCGTGCCCAGGTCCAGGTCGAGCAGCGCCACCTTGGTGTGCGGCTGGCGCGCCAGGGCCAGCGCCAGATGCACCGCGACATAGGTGCCGCCGGCGCCCGGCGTCACCGGCACCACGGCGAGCTTGCTCCAGCCGCGGCTGCGCATCTCTTGCAGGATGCGGGTGCGCAGCAGCGAAAAGCGCTGCGCGATGATGCGGGCATGTTTCGCGTCCGAGGCCGCCAGCGCCGCCTCGCGCCGGACGAACCGGCTCGAGACCTTGCCGCGCGCGTCGGACAAAGCCTCGTCTTCCGGCGTCCTGTCCGGGCTGTTTCCTGTCGCGGGCTTCAAACCTGTGGCCCCTCTGCCTCTGGTGGAACGCGGCCGCTCCTGGCTATGCCGCCTGCCGTGACTTTCATGGCAGCGGCATGGTAGCGTCCGCGCCATGAAGGCCACAACCGAAAACACGCCGGATCACGACAATGCGCCGCATTTCGCGGCTAAGCCTGACCTTTTGGACAGCCCATGCCGCAGCGCGGCATCGACCCCGCCGCGCCGCACCCGGCGCCAAGGCCGCCCCTGCCCCCGAATCAAGGCGGCAGCAACCCTGACACGAGCCCGATGACGCCCTGCACCATCATCCTGCCCGCCCATGACGAGGCGGATTACATCGACGCCTGCCTGGACCACCTGCTGGCCCAGGACCATGCCGGCCCGGTGGCCGTCGTGGTCGTGGCCAATGGCTGCAGCGACGACACCGCCGCCCGCGCCCGCGCCCGAGCGCCGCAATGCGCCGCGCGCGGCTGGTCGCTGCGGGTCGAGGAACTGGCCCAGGGCGGCAAGATCGGCGCGCTGAACCATGGCGACGCCTGCGCCGGGCCAGGGGTGCGGCTCTATCTGGACGCCGACATCCACATGGGGCCGCGGCTGCTGTCGGGCATCATGCGCGTCCTGGACGTGGCCGAGCCGCGCTATGCCGGCGGCCGGCTGGTGGTGGCACCGGCGCGCAGCCCGGTGTCGCGCGCCTATGCGCGGTTCTGGCAGAAGCTGCCCTTCGTCGCCCAGGGCGTCACCGGCGCCGGGCTGTTCGCGGTGAACGCGGCCGGCCGGGCGCGCTGGGGGGAGTTCCCGCAGATCATCTCGGACGACACCTTCGCCCGGCTGCAATTCGCGGAATCCGAGCGGTTCCTGGTCGACGAGCCCTATCAATGGCCGCTGGTCGAGGGCTTTTCGCCGCTGGTCCGGGTGCGGCGCCGCCAGGACATGGGCGTGGCCGAGATCGCCCGGTGCTTTCCCGACCTGCCCGCCCGCCAGGGCCATGTCCGGCCGGGTCGCGGAGAGCTTTTGCGGCTGGCGGCCGCCGATCCGCTGGGCTTCGCCGCCTATGCCGCCGTCGCCCTGGCCGTGCGGCTGGGCCGCAACCGGCAGGGCTGGGCGCGCGGCCGCTAGTCGCGAAACGCCTGCACCGTCTCCCAGGCCAGGCGCTGCAAGACCTCGGCCTGGGCCCGCGGCACCTCGGGGTAAGGTCCGCCGCCGCCGGGAATCTGGTTGGTCAGCCCGACCGGGCTTTTGCCGGTCAGCGCGGCATAGTGGATCATGGCGACGTAATAGAAGCCGCCCGCCTCGGTCGGGTGGATGTCGTCGCGAAAGAAGTCGCGGATCGAGCGCGCGCCCGGCACCTGCCCCGCCGCGATGGCGTCATGCAGCCGCACCATGCCCAGCCCGGCCGGGATCAGCCGCATCGGTTGGGCGCCCGCCGGTCGGTCGCGATTGACCTCGGCCAGGATCTGCTGCCATTTCGGCAGGTCCGCCAGAATGCGGTCGCGCCAGGGCCGGGTCGCGCCGGGCTCGATATAGTCCCAGGTCTGGTAGAGCCAGGGCTGCACCTCGGGATTGCCCTGCCGCGCCAAGTCCAGCCAGCGGGCGGCATAGCCGGCGCTGTCGTGATATTCCATCGCCGGCCCCAGCGGCACCCGTTCGGTCAGGACCAGCGTGTCGATGGGATGATTGGGCAACCAGGCGCGCGCGTCGACACCCTGGGCGTGGCGCGACTCGGTCCATTGCAGCTGCAACGGGGCACCGTTCAGGATCTGCATCTCGACCGGCCGGCCCAGCAATTGCTGCATCATCCCCGGCACCGTCGGGCTGACCAGGCTGTGGCCGATGTAAAGCGCCGAAACCCCTTCGAGCAGAAATTGAAACAAGCTAGGCATTATTCAACCGAGGGTTGCTATATTGGACAAACCGAATATGGCATGAAGGAATTGAACGCACCATCATTTTCAACCCCAAGTTGCCGATGAAAGAGTTTATCCGCGTTCCTGTTGTGAGGCGCTTAAAACCTTATGAAACGCTAAGGAAAGTTAACCCTAGGGAAGGCGCGCGGGACCATCGGGAAATCTGCCGCAAGCCATTGAAAATAAACAAACCTATACTTTTCGTCAGTCGGCTGTTTCGTTCTAGTTTTATTAAAATGCAAGGCTATACTGCCGCTTGTAGTGATTAGGACGGGTTTATCATGCGGCACAGTGCAGATTTCCATATCGAGTCGATTGATTCGGTGCTGCAAGCCTCCCCCAACAGCGCGGCCATTGCAGAGCCCACGGGGATCAGTTCATTTTATGCACGCTTTTTGAAGCGCCCGCTGGACATCACCTCGGTGCTGCTGGCGGCGCCGATCGTATTGCCGCTGGTGCTCCTGCTGGCGGTCGTGATCCTGTGGAACGGCGACAAGCCCTTTTACACGCAGCTGCGCGTCGGCCGCTCGGGCCGCAGCTTCCGGCTGTGGAAGCTGCGCACCATGGTCGAGGACGCAGACCTGCGCCTGGCCGAATATCTGGCCGCGAACCCCGAAGCCAAGGCCGAGTGGGATTCGACCCAGAAGCTGAAGCAGGATCCGCGCATCACCAAGACCGGACATTTCCTGCGCAAGACCTCGCTGGACGAGCTGCCGCAGCTGTGGAACGTGTTCCGCGGCGACATGAGCGTCGTCGGCCCGCGGCCGATGATGCTGGAACAGGCGCAGCTCTACCCCGGCGCGGATTACTATCACCTGCGGCCGGGCGTGACCGGGCTGTGGCAGATCTCGGATCGCAACGACAGCACCTTCGCCGCCCGCGCCACCTTCGACGCGCGCTATGCGGCCGATCTCAGCCTGGCGGGCGATCTTGGCATCATCGCCAAGACCGTGGGCGTGGTTCTGCGCTGCACCGGATACTGAGACGGATCAGCCCCGCCCGGGCTGCATGCCGTGGTGATCGAGACATCTGGCGCGCCGCCATGCGACGAACAGCGTGGCGGCGGTTCCACTGACCGAATACAGCAGCAGCCCGCCCCAGAAGGACAGGTCCAGAGCCCAGACCCCGACCCCCGTGCTGAACAGCGCCACCGCGATGCCTATGGTCAGAATCCCGATCAGGGGTTTTCTCCACAAAATTCCATGCTCTCCTGCCACAATAGTGCCAAATAAAACCCGAATCGCCAGATAAACTTTGGTCTGGCGCAAGCTGACTACTGCATATCCGCTCATTCTTTACTAAAAATCAGCATAATCCAGCCGAAATGCCGCAAGTTTCCCGCGGCGATAGGATTTTTTTCTTGAAGGGACGGCACTTGCGAATCGGCTATCTGGTCAACACCTACCCCCGTCCCTCGCACAGTTTCATCCGGCGCGAGATCGCCGCGCTCGAGGCGCGGGGCTTTGACATCCACCGCATGGCGATGCGCGGCGACGCGCAGGCGCTGAGCGATCCGGCCGATCTGACCGAACATCAGCGGACCGAGCGGGTGCTGGATGCCGGCGGCAAGCGGCTGCTGCTGGGCTTGGCACGGCAGGCGCCGGGCCAGTTGCGCACGGCACTGCGCCTGGCGCGACAGCGCGCGAAGGCCGGCGAATCCAGCCTGGCCCGGCAGATGATCTACATGGCCGAGGGCGCCTATGTCGCCGCCCGCGCCCGGGCGCTGGATCTGCGCCATATCCACGCGCATTTCGGCACCAATTCGGCCCGCGTCGCCGCTTACGCCCGGATCTTCGGCGGCCCGCCCTTCAGCTTCACCGTGCATGGCCCCGAGGAATTCGACAATGTCCTGCCGCTGGACCTGGGCGGCAAGCTGGCGCTGGCGGATTTCTGCGTCACCGTCAGCAGTTACGGCCGCTCGCAGATGTATCGCTGGGCCGCCCCGGGCGACTGGCCCAAGCTGCGGGTGGTGCATTGCGGGCTGGACCTCGCGCGCTGGGCCGATCCGGCCCCCCTGCCCCCGGGCCCGTTCCACATGGTCGCCGTCGGCCGCTTTGCCGAGCAGAAGGGTTTCGGCCTGCTGATCCGCGCCTTCGCCCTGGCCTGGCGCCAGGATCCGGCGCTGCGGCTGTCTTTGGTCGGCGATGGCGAATTGCGCGGCCAGATCGAAAGCCTGATCGCCGCCGAGGGCATGGGCCAGGCCGTCACCCTGCTGGGCTGGCAGGACGAAGCCGGCGTGCGCGCCGCGATGAATGCCGCCCATGCGCTGGTCACGCCCAGCTTTGCCGAGGGCCTGCCCGTGGTCATCATGGAGGCGATGGCCTGCGCCCGCCCCGTCATCGCCACCTATATCGCCGGCATCCCCGAACTGGTCCGGCCCGGGCAAGAGGGCTGGCTGGTCCCCGCCGGCGATGCCGAGGCCCTGGCCGCCACCATGCTGGAAGCCGCCGCGACCCCGGCCGAGCGCCTTGTCGCCATGGGCGCCGCGGCCCGGGCGCGGGTCTGCGCCCGGCATGACATCGCGGAATCGGCGCGGCTTCTGGCCGAGTGCTTCAGCCGTTCCACAGGCTGATCGCCAGCCAGCAGCCGGCCGCCCGGCCCCAGCGCCCGCCGATCAGCCGGTCGCCCAGGCAGCCGCGAAACCGCGGGCCGCGCAGCACCAGCGGCACGTCGCGGAAATCCAGCATGCGGCCGGTCAGCGGGTATTGCGCCTTGAACATCGCCTCCTTGGCGCAAAAGGCCAGCAGCGGCGGCAGGTCGTCCGCGGCACGCCAGGGCATCACCATCTCGCCCAACCCCTCGGGCGGCGCGCGGTCGCAAGGCTCCAGGTCGACCCCCGGCCCCGGCGCCCCGGCGGGGGCCGCGACCGCGATGCAGTAATCGCCGCTATGCGACAGGCTGGCGCGGATGCCCGGCGGCAGGTCGGGCTGGCGGTCCGGCCGCATGGCGATGGGCCGCGCGGCGGGCAGCTCGTGCCCGGCCGCGTGAATTGCCGCGCGCAAGGCCATGCGGCCCAGCGCGAACTCGCGCCGGCGTTTCGGCACGGCGCGCGCCATGGCCCCGGCCTCGGCTGGCAGCAGCGGCGCGGGCTCCTGCGTCAGCGGCAGCACCGCGCAAGCATAGCCCGCGGGCATGAGGCCCAGCGCCAGCTTGCGCAGCGCCTCGGCGCCGCTCAATGCCCGCCGCGCAATTGTGCCCGCAGCGCCCGGCGCCGTGCCATGGCATCGTCGCCGGCCGCGGCCGCCGGCTCGGGCACGGCAACCGGCGCGGCGGCGGCCGCAGAAACCGGCGCCACCGGGCTCTGGTTCGCCGGCGCCAAGCCCGCGACATGCTTGACGAAATCGGCCAGCACCGGGAAGCGGAAGATGTCCGTCACCCCCAGCCGCGGCAGCGCCAGCCGGTCGCGCATGGTGCGATGCAGCTGGATCGCCAGCAGCGAATGCCCACCCAGCGCGAAGAAATTGTCGCGCGGCCCGATCTGCTCGACCCCCAGGGTCTCGGCCCACAGCGCCTGCACGGCGGCGGCCAGATCCTCGCTCGGCGCCGCAGCCGCGGCGGCAGCCGCCGCGGCGGGGGTGGCCTCGATGGCCGCCCCCGGCGCCACCATCGGCGCGACAATCGCCCCCGGCACCGGCAGCTGCTTGCGGTCGATCTTGCGATTCGGCGTCAGCGGCATCTTCTCCAGCCGGATGATGCGGCCGGGCACCATATGGGCCGGCAGATGCGCCAGCAGCGCCTCGCGCAGCGCCTTTTCCGACAGGCCGGCATCGCCGGTGACATAGCCGACCAGCCGCTTGTCGCCGGGAACATCCTCGCGCACCAGCGCCACCGCCTCGCGCACGCCGGCTTCGGCGGCCAGCCGCGCCTCGATCTCGCCCAGTTCGATGCGGAAGCCGCGCAGCTTGATCTGGTGATCGGCGCGGCCGATATAGTCAAGCCCGCCATCCTCGCGCCAGCGCACCAGGTCGCCGGTGCGATACATGCGCGCGCCCCAAGGCGCGGCGTGCCCGGCCGGCACGAAGGGATCGGGCCGGAACGCGCCCGCGGTCAGGTCCTCGCGCTGCCAATAGCCGCGCGCGACGCCATGGCCGCCGATCCACAGCTCGCCCTGCGCCCCCGGAGGCACCGGCACCTGATCGCCGTCCAGCACGTAAAGCTGCGTATTGGCGATGGGCCGGCCCAGGCTCACCTCGGCGGCGTCGGTCAGGTCGGCCACCGTGGACCAGATCGTGGTCTCGGTCGGGCCATACATGTTGAGGACGCGCGCCCGCGTGGCCGCCTTGATCTCCGAGAGTAGCGAGGGCGGCAGCGCCTCGCCGCCGACCATCACGCATTTCAGCCCGGCCATGGCCGCCGCCACCTGCGGGTCCGAGACCAGGATGCGCGCCATGCTGGGCGTGCATTGCAGATGCGTCACCTTCCAGCGCCGGATCTGCGCCGCGATCGAGAAATCGCGCGGGTCCAGCGCCACATCGGCCGGATTGACCGCCGCCCGCAGCCGGGCCAGCATCGGGAAACCGGCCATGACCTGGTCCGGCGCGATGCCATAGTCGATCAGGCAGGCCACCTCGCCCACGCCGATGGTCTTCAGCTGCTCGATCCGGGCGATGGCATCCTCCATCGACCCGAACAGGCCCGAATCCTCGAAATAGCGCAGGAAGGCGAATTCCAGGATGCCGTCCAGCTCGTCCTCGCTGAGCGTGCCCAGGTCGATGGCCATCGGGTTGGTCATGCCCGCCGGCTTGCGGAAGGCCGGGAAATCCCAGGCATATTGCTTGACCAGCGCCGCCGCGCTGCGCAGGTAGTTCTTCATCGGCTCGCGGGCGATCTCGCGCGCGGTCTCGCGATCCTCGGCCAGGCAGGTGTGCAGCATCAGCGTGACGGTGAAATGCGCCGGGTCATGGCCGGCCTCACGCAGCGCCGCGTGATAATCCTTGATCCGCGCCGCGACCGTGTCGATGCTCTGGCCCAAGAGGTGGGTCAGCACGTTCATGCCCAGCCGCCCGGCCTCGACCCAGGTTTCCGGGTTGCCGGCGACCGTCATCCACAGCGGCAGTTCCTTCTGCACCGGGCGCGGCTGCGTCACCACGCCGAACGTGCCGCCGCCGGCGCGCGGAAAGTCGACCTTTTCGCCGCGCCACAGCCGGCGCAGCTGGTCGACGCCCTGGATCAGCGCTGTCTTGTTGTTCGGCGGCGCGTTTTCCGGGCGCAGCACGAAATCGTCCGGTTGCCAGCCCGAGGCGATGGCCAGCCCCGCCCGTCCCGAGGTCAGGTTGTCGATCACCGCCCATTCCTCGGCCACCCGGGCCGGGTGATGCAAAGGCAGCACGCAGCTGCCGGCGCGGACCGAGATGTTCTTCGTCACCGCCGCCACCGCCGCGCCCGAAACCGCCGGGTTCGGATAGGGACCGCCGAAGGCGTGGAAATGCCGTTCCGGCGTATAGACGGCGACGAAGCCGTTCTGGTCGGCAAAGCGCGCGCCCTCCAGCAGCAGCCGGTATTTCTGCGGCCCGGGCCCGTCGTCATTGCCCCAGTAGAACAGGCTGAAATCCATGCCGCCCTGCACCTCGGCGCGCGGATACGCCGGCGCGCTGGACACAGCCAGCCGCGATTCCTCGCCCGCGATCACCAGTTTCAGGCCCCGCGCCAGCGACCAGAAAATCTCCAGCACCGAAATGTCGAAGGACAGGCTGGTCACCGCCAGCCAGGCATCGCCCTCGGCATGCGGGATCACCGCATCCATGCCGGCGAAGAAGTTGGCGACATTGCGATGCTCGACCATCACCCCCTTGGGCCGGCCGGTCGAGCCGGAGGTATAGATCAGATAGGCCAGGTTCCGGGGCGCCACGGCCGAGACCGGCGCCGCGACCATGCCATGCGGCAGGTCGGTCGGAATGGTCACGACCTGCGCGCCATGCGCGGGCAGCCGGTCGGCCATGCCGTCCTGGACCAGCACCACGCGGGCGCCCGAATCCTGGATGTAAAGCTCGATCCGGTCGGCGGGATAATCCGGGTCCAGGGGCACATAGGCGCCGCCGGCCTTCCAGATCGCCAGCGCGCCGATCACCAGCTCGGGCGAGCGTTTCGCGAACAGCCCGACCGGCTGGTCGGGACCGACGCCCATCGCCACCAGCTTCTCGGCCAGCGCATTGGCGGCGCGGTCCAGCTGGCCGCGGGTCAGGCTGTGATCCTCGAAGGCCAGCGCCAGCGCATCCGGGTTCTCGCCGGCCTTCTCGGCGATCAGCTGGTGGATGCAGGCCAGCCGCACCTCGGCCTGGGTGGCGTTGCGGGCGACCAGCAGTTCCTCGCGCTCGGCGGCATCCATCAGGGGAATGTCGCGCAGCGCTGTCGTGGCGGGCAGCGCCAGCCCGGCATCCAGCACCCGGGCCAGCCTTTGCGCCTGCGCGGCCGAGACGCGGGCCGGATCATGGTCCAGCCAGGCGCCGGCTTCGGTCAGGGTCACGGTCAGCGCCGCGCCCGCAACCGGGCCGCGCGCGTCGAGGCTGATCGCCAGGTCCGGCACCGCCACCTCGCGCAATTCCGGCGCGCGGTGCAGCAGGTCGGCCAGGAAGAAACCGCGTTTCGCCTGATCGGCGATCTGGCCCGAGATCGCGGCCCCCAGCTCGGCCAGGGAATGCGCACCGCCGGGCGCCACCGAAAGCGGCTGCCAGTCGGCGACGATCCCCGCCGCCTCGGGCTGGCCCTCGGGCCGCAGCGCCAGGTCGCATTCCGCCTGCCCCGCCAGCCGCGCCAGCAGCGCGGCGGCCAGCGCGATCCGCTCGGGCCCGGCGCCCGGCAGCAGCGCCACCCGCGCGCGGGCGTCCGAGCCCTCGCCCGGCAGCACCGCGGGGTTCATCGCCGCCAGCCGCTTGCGCCACCAGCCGTCATGCCGGGCCGCCTGCGCAGCCAGATCGGTCAGCCGCGCCGCCTCATCCGCCGGCAGCGCCGGGATCACCGCGCCAACCGGCGGCAATGCACCGCGAAAGATCAGCCGGACGGCCGCATCGCCGGCGGCAATGGTCGCCACGTCGCCGTGATGGGCCAGCACCGTGCCCGGCGCGGCCGTCGCCGGCTCGGTCCCGGCCGAGGCCTCCACTGCCAGCACCCGGCCATCCTCCAGCCGGACCTTGGCCTCGGTCAACGGGTTCCAGTAGCCGCCATGGTCAAGGCCACGCACCAGCGCGCAGATCCGCCCGGCCGGCTGGGAAAAGTCGATGATCCCCGCCGCCGCCGGCCGCTTGTCGCGGCCGACATAGCTGCGCGCCGACAGATCCTGCTTCACCCGCTGCGGCCCCGCCCCTTCCAGCTGGGTCACCACATCGGCGAAACTCTCGGCGCCGCGGGCAAAGCAGCGCGCGTTCAGCGTCAAGGCGGTGTCGTCCGGCCGCAGGTCGAACAGGGTCTGCGACAGGATGTCGCCCTCGTCCACGCCGCCTTCGATCAGGTGCCAGGTGATGCCGTGCTGCGGCTCCTGCCCGATGATCGCCCAGACCGGCGCGTTCAGCCCCGCCAGCCGGGGCAGCGGGCCGTCATGGAAATTGATCGCGCCCCGCGTTCCGCGCGCCAGCATCTCGGGGCGCAGGATCGACAGGTTGGCGACGCTGAACAGCCAGTCCGCCGCCGGTGCACCCACCGGCACCGGCGCGTCCTGGTCCTCGACCGCCAGCCCGGCGCCCATCGCCCAGTCGCGCAGGTCGGGATTGCGCGTCACCACCGCGACGATGCGATGGCCGCGCGCCAGCAGCGTCTCGGCCGCGTGGCGCATCAGAGATTCGTTACCCACCAGAATCGCGGAAAACTGCGTCATGGCTTACCCTTTTCAACATGCACGGGCTTTGGCTGCGAACGAAGCGCGTGGCGCGTCAGATGCGACAGATGACCCTTGGGCCCATCCGGCCTGCGCCCCGACAACAGGCAGCGCAGGCGAAACAGCCCCGCGCCCCCCAGATGCGCGATCGTGGCCCAAAGCGCGCCCGACCGCCCATGGTGTTTCTCGAAATAGCGCCGCCGCGAGTCGTACCAGTAATCCGGCGCGCGCTTCCATTCCTTCATGCCGGTGCTGACCGAACCGATATGCAGCACCAGGCTTTCGACCACGTAATGCGTCTGCCAGCCCGCCAGCGCCGCGCGGCGGCACAGGTCGGTTTCTTCGTAATAAAGGAAGAACCCCTCGTCGAAGAGGCCGATTCGGTCCAGCACGTCCATGCGGATCATCATCGACGCCCCGGCCGACCAGTCCACGCGACCCGATGTCTCGGGCTGCGGCAGCGCCACGATCTTGCGCCGCAGCAGGCGCGAGATCGGGCCGGTGCGGCTTTCCGATTCGAACTCGGCCGCCGCCGAGGGAAAGCGAAAGGCGGTGCTGTGCGGCACGTCGTCGGTGCCGCGCAGGCGCGAGCAGGCGATGCCGGCTTCGGGATGCGCGCCCAGGTAATCGACCAGCGCCCGGATCGCGCCCGGCTGCGCGATGGCGTCCGAGTTCAGCAGATAGACCAGGTCCGGCCGCCGCCCATCCGGCAGGCCTTGGCGGATGCCGTGGTTGTTGCCGGCGCCATAGCCGCCGTTCCAGCCCGACTGCACCACCGCGACCCGGTCGGCCGGCCAGCCGCGCGCGGCCACGCCGGCCTGCAAGGCCTCGAAACTGCCGTCGCCGGAATCATTGTCGACGATGGTCACGCCGCCATCCAGCCCCTGCAGTTCCCGCATGGCGGATTCGGCGGCCTGCAAGGACATCTCTGGCGTGCGCCAGTTGAGCACGACGACCTGGACGCTGGGATTGCCGTTCATGATCACTCTGCCGCCTTGACGCTGGAGGGCGCGGCATCGGCCTCGCGCAGGATCTCGCGCAGGACCGAGGCCATGCGGCGCACATTGGGTTCAAGCACCATGGAATCGTGGTCGCCCGGCACCTCGATCACCCGCAGCTGCGGCATGTAGGGGGTCCAGCCGTTGTCCTCGACGACATAATCGCGGCCCGAGTTGATCCAGCGCCCGCCGGTCACCTTCCAGCGCTTGTCGAGCGGCGGGCGGAACATCGCCACCGGCCCGTCCCATTCCGTCACCTGCATCCCCGGCAGCGCGGCCAGGAAGGCCGCCTCGATGGCGAGGTCATGGAAGGCGCCGGTCGCCTCGGCCGCGACTTCCGCCTCGACCGCCTTGGCCTTGCTGCGGCGCTGGAATTCATAGGCCACGCGGTCGCGCAGCCACTTCCAGACAAAGCCGGGACCGCCCTCGCGCAATTCGCCCAGGCGGATCGCCAGCCGGTCCTTGCGGCTGACCGGCTCGCGCAGCGGCAAGGGCGTGTCGAGCATGACCAGCATCGCCACCTCCTCGCCCGCCGCGCGCAGCTGCCGCGCCATCTCGTAAGCCGTCAGCCCGCCGCCCGAAAAGCCGCCCAGCAGATAGGGGCCGTTGGGCTGCACCTGGCGGATTTCCGCGATATAGTCGCGCGCCGCCTCGGCAAAGCTGTCATGCGGCTTGTCGTCGCCCAGAAGCCCGCGCGCCTGCAGACCATAGAAGCGGCGGTCGGCGCCGGTGCGCTGCGCCAGTTGCCGCAGGTTCATGATATTGCCGAACATGCCGGCGACGATGAAGAAGGGCGTGCCGTCGCCGCGCCCGCCCATGTCCACGACAAAGCGGAAGCGCGGTTTCTGCGACACCGGCAGCTTGGCCACATTGTCGGGCGAGACCAGCTCGCGCGGGCCGGTGCGTTCCTCGACCAGCGCGGCCAGCCCGGCGATGGTCGGCGCCTCAAACAGGGTCGAGATCGGCAGGTCGACGCCGAATTTCTTGCGCAGCTGCCCGAACATGCGCACCGCGATCAGCGAATGGCCCCCCAGGTCGAAGAAGCTGTCCGCGGCGCCGACCTGGGCGATGCCCAGCAGTTCGGACCAGATCGCGGCCAGTTCGGCCTGGGTGCCGGGGGTCGGCTCGACGAAATCGCTGTCGAGGTCGGGACGCTCGAAGCCGCCCTCGCTGGGCGCGGCATCCTCGACCACGCCGGCCTCGAGGATCAGCGCGTTCAGGTCCAGCGACGAGACATAGACCTGCGCCAGCCCGGTCGAGATCGCCCGGCTCAGCATCGAGGGGCCGATGGCGGCCGGGATGCCCTGGCTGATATTGTGCTGCAGGCGCCGCTCGGCCGGCGACAGGCTGCGCGGGGCGGCCGCCCGCTGCGGCTGGGCCGAGATCGCGGCCGAGAGCTTGCGCAGCGCGAAGCCCTTGATTTCCGCGACAATCGCGCCATCCGGCCCGGCCAGGGTGATGTCGAATTGCGCCATGCCCTGGGCATCGCTGTTCTCGCCCGCGTTGCGGATGCGGCTGGTCACCTGCGCCGGCAAGGGGGCGTAGAGCCGGATCGAGCGATAGCCCATCGGCACCCACAGGTGATCGGGCGACCAGCCCTTGATCAGCGCCATGGCCCAGCCGGTGGCGATATCCAGCAGCGCCGGATGCGCCAGCCACTCGCCCGCCTCGCCGGCGAATTCCGGCGCCAGCGACAGCTCGGCCACGCCTTCGCCCTCGGCGATGCGGAAGCGGCGCAGCACCTTCCAGCGCGGCCCGAAGGTCATCTGCCGTTCCTGTGCCGAAGGCAGCGCCGTGCCCTGCCCGTCCTGGTCCCAGCCGCCCGCAACCGCCAGCGGTGCTGGCGCGGGCGCGTCCAGCCGGCCGACCAGCGCGGTGACGTTCGGATCGCCCTGCGGGTCGTCCAGGATGTCGATGCGCATGGCGTCGCCCTCGGGCGTTACCCGCGTCGTCACCATGGCCTTGTCCGTCACCAGCAGCGGCCGGCGGAATTCCAGGTCGCGGATCACGATGGGCAGCGACAGGCCGGATTCCAGCGCCGCCTCCGAGACCAGCTCGATCCAGCCGGTGCCGGGCATCAGCGCCTGGCCCGCGGCGGTCTTGTGGCCGCCGATGATCCAGTCCTCGATGCGCAGCGTGCTGCGGAACTCGCGCCCGCCCGGAACCGGCAGGCTGTCGTCCAGGAGCGGCCGGCCCTGCGGCACCGCGACGACCGAGGCCGTGTCCAGCCCCATCGCCCGCGCCGCCATGCCGGCATCGGCCCAGACGCCCCAGTTGACCGCGACCACGCGCCCCAGCGCCGGCGGCGCGGATCGCGCCACCGCGTTCAGGTATTCGTTGGCGGCGACGTAATCCGCCTGCCCCGCCGGCGCGATCACCGAGGAGGTCGAGGCAAACAGCACCGTCAGCCCCGCCGGTTGCCCGTCCAGCGCCTCGACCAGCGCCCTCGTGCCCAAGAGCTTCGGCGCCAGCACATCCCAGCTGTCGTCGTCGGTCTTGGCGGCGATCAGGCTGTCGCGGATCACCCCCGCCGCATGCAGCACCACCTCGAGCCCGCCGAAGCGCGCCCTGGTCTCGGCCACGGCCCGGGCCATGTCCTCGGGGCTGGTCACATCGGCGCGGATCGCCAGCACCTCGGCGCCCAAGGCTTCCAGCTGGCGGACCGAGGCCAGGATGGCCGGGCTGTCCACCCGCCCGCGCGTGGTCAGCGCCAGCTTCGCGCCGCCCCTGCCGGCCAGCTCGCGGGCAATGGCTTGGCCGATGCCGCCGAAACCGCCGGTGATCAGGCAGGTCGCCCCCGCCGGCACGCCGGCCATGCCGTCATCGGCCAGCGCAACCTTTTCAAGGCTCTGCTCGAAACGGCGCCCGTCGCGCCAAGCCGCAATGGCCGCGCCCGAGGGCGCCAGCGCCTCTTCCAGCAGGTTCGCGGCCAGCGCGTCCAGCGCCTTCGGCACGCGCACATCGACCAGCCGGGCGCGGATATTCGGCATCTCATGCGGCATGACCCGGATCGGTCCCGCCGCCGTCGCCTTCTCGGGGCTGGGCGCCGGCTCGTCCGCGACGCGCAGCGCGTCGTTGCAGATCGCGATCAGCTCCAGCTTGGCCTCGGGCAGTTCCGTGCCGATGGCCTGCGCCAGGTGCAAGAGGCCGAAGAAGCCGCGCTCCAGCTGGCTGTTGAGCAGGCTCGAGCCGGGGCGGAACTTCGCGCCTTGCGTCACCGACCACAGGTGCAGGATGCGCTCGGGCACCATGTCCTGCGCCGCCAGCGCCGCCAGCAGCATCTCATAGCCCTCGCGGTCGGATTCGACCGGCAGCAGGAAGCGGCCGTCGCCCCCAGAAACGGTCTTGTCGGCGAAACTGTCGCCGATACGGACCTCGGCCACGCGCTGGCCGCGGGCGCGCAAACCCGCCGCCACGCGCTCGCCCAGGCCCAGCTCGTCGACAAAGACCAGCCAGTTCTGCGAGCCCGTCGCCACCGGACCCTGCGGCCCGATCTCGATATTCGGCGAGGCGAGTTTCCAGGCCGGGCGCCAGCCCCATTCGGCGGGCTCCTCGATCCGGGCCAGCTCGTCGGCGGCGTCGGTGGCCACGCTGGCGGAACGCTCGATGAAATAGCGCTTGCGCTGGAAGGCATAGCCCGGCAGCGACAGCCGCCGCCGCGGCGCCTCGCCCCAGATCTGGCCCCAGTCGATGGCGCCGCCGCAGGCCCAGAACCGGGCCAGCGCGGCCATGAAGAAACTGTCATCCTCGGTCGCGTGGTCGCGGTGGCGCAGCGTGGACACCACCTGATGCGCCGCGACGCCCGGGTTGGCCTTGGCCATGGCCTGCATGGCGCGGCCCGGCCCGACCTCCAGGAAGACCCGCCCCGGCGCCTGCGCCAGATGCGCGATGCCATCGGCAAAGCGCACGGTGCCGCGCAGATGCGCGACCCAGTAATCCGGGCTGGTCGCCTCGGCATCGGTCAAGGGCAGGCCCGAGCGGTTCGAGATGATCGGAATGCGCGGCGGGTTCAGCGGGATCGAGGCCAGATAGGCGCGGAATTCGGCCATCACCCCGTCGAGCAGCCGCGAATGCGCGGCGATGGAAATGGCGATGCGTTGGCATTCCACCTCGCGCGCCGCCATCTTCGCGGCGAATTCGTCAAGCGTCGCGTCCGGTCCCGAGACCACCGACATCGACGGCCCGTTGACCGCCGCCAGGTCCAGCCCCAGCGCGGCCAGCTCTTCGGCGAACTCGGCCGGCTCCAGCGGCACCGACAGCATGCCGCCCGCCGGCACCCGGTCCATCAGCAAGCCGCGCAGCCGCACCAGCCCGATGCAATCCTGAAAGCTCATCACCCCGGCGATGCAGGCGGCGGTGTTCTCGCCCATGGAATGGCCGATCAGCGCCGCAGGCGTCACGCCCCAGCTGATCCACAGCTGCGCCAGCGCATATTCGGTGATCATCAGCAGCGGCAATTGCAGCGAGGGTTGCAGCAGCCGCCGGTCCGCCTCGGCCTCATGCCCCGGTTCGGGCAGCCACAGCGCCCGCAGGTCGGCGCCATGCGCGGCCGCCATATGGTCCAGCCCGCGATCCATCCATTCGCGGAAGGTCGGCTCGGTCTGGTAGAGCCCGCGCGCCATGCCGGCATATTGCGCGCCGCCGCCGGGCAGCATGAATACCGCATCAGTCGGGTCGCCGACCGGCTGGTGGTCGAAGACCAGCCGCGGGTCGGGATTGGCCAGCAGCGCCGCCGCCTGCTCGGCGGTTTCCGCGACCAGCACCCGGCGCCGGTCGAACTGCCGCCGCCCCTGCGTCAGGGTGAAGGACAGGTCGGCCAGGTTCACCGCCGGGTTCGCCGCCAGCCAGCCGGCCAGCGCGGCCGCATTGGCATCCAGCGCCGCCTTGCTGCGCCCCGAGACGGCGATGATCTGGAACGGCCAATCCGACTCGCCCGAAGGCTGCGCCGCCGGCGGTTCCTGGACGATCACATGCGCATTGGTGCCGCCGACACCCAGCGAGTTCACCCCGGCCCGGCGCGGCCCGGCGATGGGCCAGTCGCCCAAGGCATCGTTGACGCGAAACGGCCCGCCCTCGAAGTCGATGGCCGGGTTCGGCGCCTCGTAGCCCAGGCTGGGCGGGATCTGGCCGTGATGCACCGCCAAGGCCGACTTGATGAGGCCCGCGCTGCCCGCCGCCGTATCCAGATGGCCGATATTGGTCTTGACCGAGCCGATATGGCAGGGCCCCTGCCGCGTGCCGTCCGAGACCCGCGCATAGGCCTGGTTCAGCGCCGCGACCTCGATCGGGTCGCCCAGCGCCGTGCCGGTGCCGTGGCATTCGACATAGCCGATGCTGTCGGAGCTGACCCCGGCCATGACCAGCGCCTCGGAAATCGCCTGCGCCTGGCCCTCGACGCTGGGGGCGAGATAGCCCGCCTTGGCGGCGCCGTCGTTGTTGATGGCGCTGCCCTTGATGATCGCCCAGATATGGTCGCCATCGGCGATGGCATCGCTGGCCCGCCGCAGCGCCAGCACCGCCGCGCCGCTGCCGAAGACCGTGCCCTGCGCCCGGTGGTCGAAGGCGTGGCAATGGCCGTCCGGCGACAGGATCTCGTTTTCCTTGTAGAGATAACCCAGCCCATGCGGCAGCTCGATGGTGACACCGCCGGCCAGCGCCATGTCGCATTCGCCCGAATTCAGCGACTGGCAGGCCATGTGGATCGCCACCAGCGAGGTCGAGCAGGCCGTCTGCACATTGACCGATGGCCCCTTCAGGTCGAAGACATGGCTGACACGGGTCGACAGGAAATCCTTGTCATTGCCGGTATGGCGCAGCAGGAAATGACCGACGCCATCGACCAGGTCGCGGTTCGAGCACACGTTCCAGTAGAAATAGCTGCCCATGCCGCAGCCGGCCCAGACGCCGATATTACCGGCGAACCGCTCGGGCACATGGGCGGCATCCTCCAGCGCGTGCCAGCAGGTCTCCAGGAACTTGCGGTGCTGCGGGTCCATGATCGCGGCTTCCTTGGGCGAGAGGCCAAAGAATTCCGCGTCGAATTCGTCGAATTGCCCCAGGATCGCGGCCGAGGGCACATAGTTCGGATCGGCCATGCGCGCCCGCGATTCCCCGCGCGCGATCAGCTCGGCCTCGGGCACGCGCTGGATCGACTCGACGCCCCGACAGAGGTTGTCCCAGTATTCGGCCACGCCCGCCGCACCCGGCAGTTGCGCGGCCATGCCGACGATGGCGATGTCACTGTCCTCAACGACGCTCTTGTCGAAGGCCATGGGATGCCTCTTTTCAACTCGTGGAAACCCCCTGCGGGGCCTAATGGCTTAACAACTGGCAGGCGTATTCGGCATAGCCAATTCGGCGCCGCGGACCAACCTATAAAACCGTTTGAATGCCTGCCTTTTTAGGCAGAATCCGTTCGTTCAGCGGCAGGTCGGCATCATCCGCGACACCCTGCCGCAGCCTGTGGGCATTGCCCAGCAGAGCGCCCGCCGTCAGCCAGGTCAAGGGCGTGATCGTGGCATTCGGGATCAGGTCCAGCAGATTCATCGCCAGCATCAGGGACAGCGTGCCCAGCACGACCAGTTCGCGCTCGCGCGGCGGGTGGCGGCCGCCGGGCATGGCGCGCAGCATGGCGAAGATCGGCGTCAGCAGCAGCAGGAACTGCGCCAGATAGCCGAAGATGCCGCGCGCGCCGATCCAGATCACCCATTGCCCGTCCGGGACCGAGGCCAGCTTGCCGTTGTAGAGGTCGTAAAACAGCGGCCGCCCCCAGCCACCCCAGCCGAAGACCGGCCGCTCCATGGCGCGCTCCAGCAGCGCCTCCTCGTTCATCAGCCGGAATTCCAGCGAGCGGCCGCGCTCGGGCGAGATCGACATGGCCAGGTCCACGATGCCCTGCAGCGGCATCCAGGATGTGGTGCGCAGCGTCGGATAGGAAAAGGCGACGCCCGCGACCAGCGCCGCCGCCAGCACCATCAGCCGCGGCCGGGCAAAGGCCACCAGCGGCGCCGCCATCATCGTCTGCAACAGCGCCCCGGCCGATTTGCACAGAAAGACGATGCAGCCCAGATAGGCGGCGATCAGCAGGTTGCGCCGGGTGCGGTCGTTGCGCCAGATCGCGATGGCCGACAGAAAGGCGGTCATGGTCATCAGCGCCACCCACAGCGGATGCTCCAGGAAGACGATGGGTCGATAGCCGCCATAGCGGATGGTCTGGATGAAATCGTGCTGGAAATAGCCATAGACCCAGACGTTGATCTGCGGGCTCATGCGCAGCTCGATCAGCATCGGGACGGTATAGCACAGCACGCCCAGCACCAGGGCGCGGATCCACAGCTCGGCCCCGCGCGCGTTCCAGAGCAGCTTGTAGCCCATGAGGAAGGGCAGCAGCAGGATGAATTGCAAGATCAGGTCGGCCACGCCCTGGCTGATCGACATGGCGGGGCGGTAGTTGATGCCGTCGATCAGCGGGTCGGGATTGGTCAGCGCCGTCAGCACCGGCGCGGCGAAGTTCATCGCCAGCAGCACCGCCACCCAGGCGCCCATGGGCGGCGGCGGCGGTTCGTCCCGGGCGCGGTCCTTGGTGACGAAATAGACCATGACCGCCGCGGCCATGGCCGGGATCATGTGCTTGTTCAGGCCCGGAAAGGCCGGCAGGTCGATCTCGACCAGCTGCGGCAGGATCAGGTAGCCCGCGAAGATCGACCAAATCAGCGCCAGCGCCCGCTCCTTGCGCGAGAACAGGATGCCGACCACCACCGGCCAGCTCAGCAGCACCATCAGGGCCAATACGGGCATGGCCTGCCTCCACCAGTCACGCGGCGGGCGCCGCTCATTGCCAAGGGCCGGGAAGGGCGTTGCAATCGCCGCGCCCAGGCCACATCCTGCCGCGAATTCCGGCCGGACCCCGAGGCGCATCATGCAGTTCAGCTTTCCCGACGGCAATGCCGTCCGGATCAATTGTCACGATTCAACGGCGCTGCTGGCGGCGGTGCGGCAGAAGCTGCGGGACGGCCAGGGTTTCGCCATCGCCACGATCAACGTCGATCACCTGCAAAGGCTGGCCGAGGACGGGCGTTTCCGCCGCGCCTATGCCGCGCATGACCTGGTCTGCGCCGACGGCAATCCCATCGTCTGGCTGTCGCGCATCGCCGGGCGGCCGGTGGCGCTGGCGCCGGGCTCGGATCTGGTGCTGCCGCTCGCGGCCGAGGCGGCGCGGGCCGGCCTGCCGGTGGCGCTGATCGGCAGCAGCGACGAATCGCTGGCGCTGGCGGCCGAGGCCATGGCGCGCGCCGTGCCCGGGCTGCGCGTGGCGCTGACCCATGCACCGGGCTTTCCCTTCGACCCGATGGGCGAGGAAGCCGGCCAGATCATCGAGCGCATCCGCGCCTCGGGCGCGCGGCTCTGCTTCCTGGCGCTCGGTGCGCCGCGGCAGGAGCTGTTCGCGATCCGCGCCCGCGATGCCCTGGGCGATGTCGGCTTCGCCTCGATCGGCGCCGGGCTGGACTTCCTGTCGGGCCACCAGCGCCGGGCGCCGGCCCTGCTGCGCAAGGCCAAGCTGGAATGGGCCTGGCGCATGCTGTCGAACCCGCGCCGGCTGTTCCTGCGCTATGCCAAGGGCTTCGCCATCCTGCCCGGCCATGTCCGGCAGGCGGCCGCCCTGCGCCGCGCGCGGCGGGACTGACGGCGCCCCGCAACGGGACGCCGCCAAGGAGGTCAACCCCAGTCGAAGAGCTGCGCCAGCAGGTGCTGGACGCCGGCATGGTCGCCGCTGTCGGCATGGGCCAAGCCGCGATAGCTGTCCACCAACTCCGAAAGATCGGCCCTGGTCCCGGCCGCATGTTCCTCGGCCACCGTCGCGGCGGGCGCGAAACGCCAGGCGAAGTGATCCGCCGCAAGCTGGTCGCCCGCGGTCTCGGTCGCAGTCAGGCTGCTCGCGGCCGAGACGGTCTTGGCCTGGGCGCCATCCTCGGCCGACAGCGTCGCCGCGCTGGCCGTCTCGCTGGCCTGCGCGGAGCCGGCCGCCGGGATGCCCAGCTTGACCAGCATCGCCCGCGTCAGCGTGCCGGCATTGACGCCCTCCAGCACCAGCCGCTCGCCATTCGGAAAGCTCAGCACGGCGCTGCTGCCCTGCGAGGACACCCGCACGTCGCCGACATCGATCCGGTTGCCGGCCGCGTCATGCAGCGCGCTGACGTTCAGCACGTCGCCGTTCGCGCCGCCGACCTGGAAGGCGCGGATGGTGTCCGAGCCGAAGCCGTCCTGCAGCACCAGCACGTCGCGGGCCGCATCGCGCGGCACGCCGGCGCCGTTCGCGGCCGTGATATCCTCGAACATCGAGATGAAGTCGTTGCCGCGACCGCCGTTGATGGTGTCGGCGCCGTCGCCGCCCTCGATGGTGTCATTGCCGGCGCTGCCGGTGATGCGGTCGTCGCCCCAGCGGGTGTTGATCATGATCCCCTGCCGATTCGCGCCGATGGTGGCATTGGCGGCGGTGACGGTGTCGCGGCCCTCATGGGTCCAGAACTGCTCGAACTCGCTGAAGACCACGGTGCCATTGGCCTGCGGATAGCTGGCCCGGCCGGTGCTGGCGCTGGTGAAGACCACGTTCACGCCAACGCTGTTCTCGCCATTGCCCTTGGCCCAGAGGTTCAGCAGGTCGTGGCCGGCGCCGCCGACCAGCGTGTCATGGCCGATGTTGTAGATCGGCCCCATGCTGCCGTTGTTGCCCCAGCGCACATTGTCCTCGCCGGCGCCGGCATGGCCATAGTCGTTGCCCTGCGAGGGCATCAAGAGGTCGTTGCCGCCGCCGCCGAACACCCGGTCGTTGCCGGTGCCGGGGTCGATCACGTCGCTGCCGTTGGTGCCGCGGATGGTGTCGTTGCCGGCGCCCGAATTCACCGTCAGCCCGTGCACCGGCATGTAGCTCGCGCCGCTGCCGCGCTCGGCGTTCAGCCCGGCCCTGCTGCCGTCGATGGAATCATTGCCGGCACCGGTCTGCAGCCGCTCGATGCCCGAGAAGTTCAGCCGGTTGCCCCAGGCGTCCAGCGCAAAGCCATTCTCGCTGTTGTTGAAGGTGACGCGGAAGCCGCCGGCCCCGTTCAGATGCAGCCGGTCGCCGCCCGCCAGATCGCCATAGATGTTGGAATCGTAATTCTCGCCGGCGCTGCCGCCGATATAGGTATCGACGCTGCCGCGCGACAGCGCATCCTGGTCCCAGATCAGCACATCCGCCCCGGCCCCGCCGTGCAGATGGTCGCTGCCCCGCCCGCCGTTCAGCGTGTCGCGCCCATCGAAGCCCTGGATGGTGTCGCGCCCCGTCGTTCCGTTCAGGCGATTGGCGCCTGTCGTTCCGTTAATCACAGCCATCGCTGTCCCCAATCTCGCTCACGTTGAGGATAGGCCAGAGGGGTTAAGATATGATGAACCGCCCCGAATCGCCTATCCGGGGCGGATTAGAAAGAAAGCACCAAAACGCCGTTACCTGTCCTTTCGGGCAGGGCGCAGGGCTATCCCGCCCTGCAATTTCCACCTGTGGTTGCGCGTTCCTAGCCGATCAGCGCCTTTCCGTTCCGAGCGTGCCGCTCTGCCAATTGCCTGGCCTTGCCCCCCGGCACCAGCGGCCGCGCGGCCGCGGCCGGGCCCTCGCGCAGCTCGGGGAACAGGGTCAGGATCTCGTCTCGCGCCGCCGCACCGACCGACTTCAGCGCCTCGGCGCCGGTGTAAAGCGACTCGGTCTCGGCGCCGTTCGACAGCAGGATCTCGTGCCGCTCGAACAGCAGGTGCATATATTCGACCGCCCCCGCCTCGACCTGCTCGATGCCCGCGATCGCCAGCAATTGCTTGGCCGCGACCAGAACCTCGGGCGCGCCGAACATGCGTTGCGCGATGGCCGAGCGCACCAGGACGCGGTGCTGGGGCGAGACCATCAGGTCGGCGCGCGGCAGCCCGCGGCCCAGCGCGCCGGCGCGGATGCGGATCGGCCGCAGCTTCGGCGCCGCCGCCAGGTCCACGGCATCCAGCGCCCGGGTGCCGATCCAGCGAATCGGCTGCAACCCATGGTCGCGCGTGACGACCAGGTCGCCCACCGCCAGTTGTTCAACCGCGATTTCGCCGCGATCCGTGGCGATCAGCGTGCCGCGGCAGAAGCAGGGAATGCCCAGTTCGTGCAGCCGCGCGCGGGTCAGATCGGCCGGATCGACCTCATAGAGCACCAGGCTTTCGCCGTTCGGAAAGGTCAGCAGCGCATGGGTGCTGTCGTCGCGCGGGTCGACATAAGAGCCGACGGTGACATCGCTCAGGTCGATCGGATTGCCGTCCGCGTCATGCAGCCCGCTGACGTCCAGCCGGTCCTGCGGGAAGTGGTCGACCCCGCCCCAATCGTTCGGCTGGCTGTAATCCCGGATGGTAAAGGCGCGCACGGTGTCGTTGCCGAAGCCGTCGCGCAGCACCAGCAGGTCCTGGCCGTCGTCGTCCCAGGCATGACCCGCGTTCAGGTCGCCCGCCATCGAGATTCGGTCGTTCCCGGCCCCCGCGTCGATGGTGTCCGAGCCCCAGCCGCCCTCGATCTCGTCATTGCCGGCGCTGCCCAGGATCGAGTCGTCGCCCCAGGCGGTATAGGTGCGGAACCCGTCCACCCCGGCGCCCGAGCCATCCACCGTGTCATTGCCCGAGCCGGTGATGACATTGTTGAACTCGTAGAAATCCAGATGCCCGGTCGCGGCGCCGGTCGCATCGACCGTGCCGCTGGTCGAGGTGTTCAGCACCAGGCGGACGCCATTGCCGTCGGTGTCGTGCTGCCAGGCGTTCAGCGTATTGGTCGAGCCGGGGTCGATGGTGCCGGTGCCATATTCGCCGTAATAGACGTCGTTGCCGATGGCGCCGTTGTAATTGCCGTCGCCCCAGCGAAACCCGTCGGTGCCGCCGTTGCCATAGATGGTGTCGTCGCCGGTGCCGGTCTCGACCAGGTCATAGCCCGAGCCGCCATGGACGATGTCATTGCCGTCGCCGGTGTTGATATAATTCGCGCCATTGCCGGCGAGGACGGTATCGTCGCCGCCGCCGGTCTGGATGCGGATTCCCTGGCCATCGACCGGCGCGGCGCCGGTGGCGTCGATGAAATCCGCACCATTCCCGGTCGAGACGCGCTCGATGCCGTCGAAGGACAGGGTGTTGCCAAAGGCATCCTGCGCCGTGCCGGAATTCGGCGTCGAGAAGGTCACCTCAAAGCCGCCCGCCCCGGCGCCGGCGGTGACCATGCTCAGCGTATCGCCGCCGGACAGGGAATAGACGTCCGGGTTGTAGCCGTCCTCGCCGTCGCCGCCGTGATAGTCGTCATGCGCGCCGCTGCTGCCGGAATCGGCCGACCAGATCAGCTGATCCGCGCCGCTGCCGCCATCGACGACATCGCTGCCGGTGGCGCCGTCCAGCGTGTCCCTGCCGGCCCCCCCTTGCAGTGTATCGTCGCCTGCGTCACCCGTGATCCAATCGTTATCGGCCGTGCCGACAAGGCTGTCGTTGCCGGCGGTGCCCGGAATCGTCACCATCTCAAATCTCCAGAACTCGTAATGCGCAGGCGCGGTTTTCCGCAAAGGAATCTCACCGAATCGGCGAATTCATGCCGATTTAAACCATGCGCATGGGCGCCGGGTCAGCTGTCCTTTTGGGCAGGTGACAGGGAAACGACCGCAATCAGGTGCCCAGCACCAGCCAGCCGCCCGGCGTGGCGGTCAGGTGCAACCGCTGGCCCGGGCGCGGCAGTTCTGCGCCCGGAGCGTTGAAACGATCCAGCACCACCTCGCGCCCGGCGACCCGCGCCCGCAGCCGCTGCACCGAGCCCAGGAATTCGGCCCCGGTGATCTCGGCCGGGATGCCCGCCTCGGCGATCTGCAAGCTCTCGGGCCGGGCGGCCAGTGCGATGCGGCCGGCGGGCAAGGGCCGGTCCAGCGCGATCTCATGCCCCTCGACGCGGACCAGGCCGGTGCCGGGGTCCAGCACCTCGGCCTCGAAGCGGTTCAGCGTGCCGACGAACCCCGCGACGAAATCGGTGGCCGGGCGGTTATAGATCTGCGCGGGCGTGCCGGTCTGGTCGGCGACGCCCTTGTGCATGACCACGATACGGTCGGAAATCGACAGCGCCTCCTCCTGGTCATGGGTCACGAAGATCGTGGTAATGCCCAGCTGCTGCTGGATCGCGCGGATCTGGTTGCGCAGGCTGACGCGGATCTTGGCATCCAGCGCCGACAAAGGCTCGTCCAGCAGCAGGACGCGCGGCCGCGGCGCCAGGGCGCGCGCCAGCGCCACCCGCTGCTGCTGGCCGCCCGACAGCTGCCAGGGATAGCGCCCGCCCAGGTCCGGCAGGCCGATCAGCTCCAGCATCTCGGCCACGCGCGACCCGCGCTCGGCCCGGGGCAGGCCCGCGACCTTCAGCCCGAAGCCGACGTTCTCGGCCACGGTCAGGTTCGGAAACAGCGCATAGGCCTGGAACACCATGCCGATCTTGCGCTGGTTCGGCCGCAGCCGCGTCACGTCCTGGCCGTCGATCACGATGCGGCCGGCGCTGGGGCTCTCGAACCCCGCGACCATGCGCAGCACCGTGGTCTTGCCGCAGCCCGAGGGGCCCAGGAACGACACGAACTCGCCCTTCTCGACCCCCAGGTCGAAGTCATGCACCACCCGCGTCGGGCCAAAGGATTTCTGCAGGTGGTCGAGGGTCAGGAAGGTCATTTCGCTTGCATCCCTGTGCCGAACAGGCGGGAGATCAGCTGCATCAGCCCCATGCAGCCCCAGGTGACGGCAAAGGCGATCACCGCCAGCGCCGCCGGCTCATAGGCGCGGTTCGCGCCCAGAAGCTGCATATAGGGCCCGAAGGCCGGGCGGTTCAGCAGCGCCGCCATGGTGAATTCGCCGATGACGATGGCGAAGGACAGAAAGGCCCCCGACATCACCGCGCCCAGCACATTGGGCAGGATCAGCCGGCCGATGATCCGCACCCAGCCGGCACCCAGCGACTGCGCGGCCTCGGTCAGGCTGCGCACGTCCAGCGTCGAAAGCCCGGTGTCGACGGCGCGATACATATAGGGCAGCGCCAGCGTGGCATAGCCGCAAAGCAACAGCAGGTTGGTGCCCGAGGCAGTGCCGGTCAGCGGCAGGATCGAGCTGGTGTTGTAAAGCCGGATATAGCCGAAGACCACGACGATGGCCGGGATGACCAGCGGCAGCAGGGTGATGAACTCGATCACCGGGCGCAGCCGCGGCAGGCGCAGCCGCACCCAATAGGCGGTCGGCACCACGATCAGCACCCCCAGCACGATGGTCAGCAGCGCCATGACCACGGAATAGCTGAAGGTCTGCCGGAAGGCCGCGTCCGACAGCACCGACCGATAGGCGTCCAGCGAATATTCCCCGCGCCGCATCCGCAGCGAGAATTCGATGGTGCCGATCAGCGGCAGCAGGAAATACAGCGCGCCAAGGGTCAGCGCTGCCCAGGACCAGAGCCGCTTCATCGCATCCACCTTTCGGCGCGGGCGCGCATGACGACATAGGCCAGGTTCGCCAGGCCGGTGACGACGATCATGCCGAAGGCCATGGCATAGCCCAGATGCGGGTCCTGCAGCACGTCGCCGCGGATCTGCGCGAACAGCATGATCGGCACGATGGACAGCGACGAGCCGGTCAGCGCATAGGCCGTCGCCACCGCCCCGAAGCTGTTGGCAAAGAGCAGCGCGAAGGTGCCCAGAAGCGACGGGAACAGGATCGGCAGCGCCACCATGCGCCAGTATTGGAAGGTCGAGGCGCCCAGCACCTCGGCCGCCTCGCGCCATTCGCGCTTCAACCCCTCCAGCGCCGGGGTGATGATCAGGATCATCAGCGGGATCTGGAAGAACAGATAGGTCAGCGTCAGGCCCCAGAAACTGAGCAGGTTGAAGCCCATGGCATAGATGTTGATGCCGAACCATTGCCGCAGCAGCATGGTGACCAGCCCGACCCGGCCCAGCGTCGAGATGAAGGCAAAGGCCAGCGGCACCCCGGCGAAATTCGAGGCGACGCCGGAAAAGGTCATCAGCGGCGCCTTGATCCAGCCCGGCAAGCCGCCCATGACCACCGCCGCCGCCATGGCGAAACCGATCAGGCAGCCCAGCACGGCCGAGGCGAGCGACACCTTGATCGAGATCGCGAAGCTCTCGACGATGCGCGGCGAGGCGAGCCCGGCGAGGTTCGCCAGCGTGAAACCGCCTTCCGGGTTCCGGAAGGCGCCGATGACGATGTTCATCGTCGGCAGGATCAGAAACAGCGCCGCGAAGGCGAAGAAGGGCACCACGCCCAGCCAGTTCCAGTTCAGTCGCGTCATGCGTGGTTCCTGCCGGCGCCCTTCGCGCCGTGACTGTTTCCCGGCGCGGCCGGTTGGCTTCATGCCCCGCCCGCCTTGGTGAAAAGCGGGCGGGGCCTTGTCCTGCTTCGGGGCGCGTCTCCGGACGACGCCTCGGGCACAGGCGGTGTACGCTCGGTGCATGCCCGGTGTACACGCTTTTCGTTACTTTACAGTTACTCCTTGACGGCGGCGCCGACGACCTTGTCCCAGCCCTCGGTCACGGCCTTCTTGTTGGCCTCCTGCTGCTCCAGCGTCGGGAAGATCGCCTTTTCATAGGCGGCGGCCGGCGGCAGCGCGTCCAGCATCTCTTGCGGGATCTTGCCGGCCTTGGCCAGGTCGTTGAAGCGGATCGGGTGGCAATAGCCCTTGAGCCAGCCCAGCTGCCCTTCGTCGGAATACAGGTATTCCATCCACAGCTTGGCCGCGTTCGGATGCGGCGCATAGGCCGAGATCGCCTGGACATAGACGCCCGCGACGACGCCGTCCTCGGGGATCACCACCTCGACCGGCGGGTTGCCGTTCAGCCCGTCGCGCCAGGACAAAAGATTGTAGTCCCAGGCGGTTACGATGGGCGTGGCCCCTTGCGCGATGGTCGCCGACTTGCCGATGACCGGAACGAAATTGCCGGCCTTGTTCACCTCGGCCATCAGCTCCATGCCCTTCTGGCCCGAAGCCTCGCCGGCCTCGCCGCCATTGGCGATGCCCGCCGCCATGACCGAGATGATCGCCTGGGCCGAGGCGCGCGGATCGCCGGCCAGCGCGAAGGCGTTGGCATATTCCGGCTTGGTCAGGTCCTTCCAGCTTTTCGGCACCGTGTCGATCAGGTCCGAGTTCACGCCGAAGGCCATGACGCCGTAATAGTCGCCATACCAATAGCCCTCGGCGTCCTTGGCATCCTCGGGGATCGAGTCCCAGGTCGCGACCTTGTAGGGCTGGATCAGCCCCTCGGCCTTGGCCTGCGGGCCGAAGGACAGGCCGACGTCGATCACGTCGGGCGCCTGCGGACCCTTGTTGTCCTTGTTGGCGCGGATCGCCTCCAGCTCATCGGCCGAGCCCGCGTCGGGGTTCAGCTCGTTCACCTTGATCTCGGGGTATTTCGCCTTGAAGCCCTCGATCACGCCGCCGTAATTGCACCAGTCATGCGGCAGCGCGATGGTGGTCAGCATGCCCTCGGCCTTGGCGGCCGCTTCCAGCGCCGCCAGGTCCTGCGCCGAGGCCGCACCCGAGGCCGCCAGCGCGACCAGGGCGGCAAGCCCCGCCGCACGCGATTGAATGGTCATATGATCTACTCCGTTCCAGAACGCGCCCCATCGGCGGCTGGCTGCCACCTAGCGGCCCCGGATGACAGTGTTGCGACACAGCCCCCGGCAAAGCAAAGGTTTTTTCCGCCCCCTGCCCAAAGCGGCAGGCTGACGCGGGGTCAGGGCACCAGCGTCGCGCCGACCTTCATCGCCCGCCCGCCCAGGCGGTATTCGACCTCGACCCGGTGGCCGACATAGGCCGGATACAGCTTGCCCAGCGTGCCGAGCGAGATCACCGAGCCCGGCTTCAGCTCATAGCCGCCCTGCCGGACCAGCCACAGCACCACGTCCAGCGGGTGGCCCATCAGCACCTCGCCCGAGGCACTGTCGATGCGCTTGCCGTCCAGCTTCAGCGTCGCGGTCAGCGCGCCCAGGTCCGCGACCGGATCGGCCAGGTCGGCCACGGCAATGCCGCGCCCCAGCACCCCGCGCCATGGCGTCAGCCCATAGGCGGCCAGCAGCGGCGCGGTCGCCGTGACCCCGTCGCGCAGCGCCACGTCCGGCACCTCGATGAAGGGGCGCACGTCGCGCAGCGCCGCCGCCACCTCCTCGCGCGTGGTGGCCTGCATGATCGCGGCGCTGCCGACGGTCACCACCAGGTCGGCCTCGAAAAACGGCGTGCGGCTGCCCTTCAGGCTGAGCCGGGCGCCGTCGGGCAGCAGCATCGGCGCGAACAGCGCCCCGGCCATCGGCTCGGAGACGCCGAAATGCCTTTGCGCCGGCTTCGAGACCAGCCCGACCTTGACGCCGACCGGCGGCCCCATCTCGGCCTCGAGGATGCCGCGGAAGGCGGCATAGGCGCAGGCCCCGTCCTCGACGCTACGCACCAGGGGATCGGGCAGGCGCTGGCCGGCCAGCCAGCCCCGCGCCGCATTCTGCATCAGCGAGACATCCGGGCAGGCCGCCGCCGCCGCCTGCGCGACGGTCAGCAGCAAAGCGCCCAGAATCAGCGATCTCATGTCAAAGGCCCCGCAAGCGTATTTGCCGCGACGATGCCGTAACGCGGCCGCGCTGTCACCGGAATTTTTCACGCCCTGCCCGTATCTTGCGCCGATGCTGTTTGCATCGCCCGGCGCATCCCCTAGAACGGCGGCAGCGCAGGCGAAAGGCAGGACATGAGCGACCAACCGACCCCGATGATGGCCCAGTATCTGGCGATCCGCGAGGCGAACCCCGGCGCGCTGCTGTTCTATCGCATGGGCGATTTCTACGAGATGTTCTTTCAGGACGCGCTGGCCGCCTCGGCCGCGCTGGACATCGCGCTGACCAAGCGCGGCACGCATCTGGGCGAGCCGATCCCGATGTGCGGCGTGCCGGTCCATGCCGCCGAAAGCTATCTGCTGACGCTGATCCGCAAGGGCTTCCGCGTCGCCATCGCCGAGCAGCTGGAGGATCCGGCCGAGGCGAAGAAACGCGGCGCCAAGTCGGTCGTGGCCCGCGACGTGGTGCGGCTGGTGACGCCCGGCACCCTGACCGAGGAATCGCTGCTGGAGGCGCGGCGGCACAATTTCCTGGCCAGTTTCGCCAGCGTGCGCGACGATTGCGCGCTGGCCTGGGTCGATATTTCCACCGGCGAATTCCGCGTCATGCCCTGCCCGCCCGCGCGGCTGGCGCCGGAACTGGCCCGCCATGCGCCGCGCGAACTGCTGGCCGCCGAGGGCGCGCGCCTCGACGAGATCGCGCGCGAGGCCGGCTGCGCCCTGACCGAGCGTCCCGCCGGCAGCTTCGACAGCGCCGCCGCCGCCCGCCGGCTTTGCGTGCTGTTCCAGGTCGAGACGCTGGACGGCTTCGGCAGCTTCAGCCGGGCCGAGCTTGCCGCCATGGGTGCCATCGCCGACTATCTGGAGCTGACGCAAAAGGGCCGGATGCCGCTGATCCGCCCGCCGGTGCGCGAGGCGGCGGGCGGCGCCATGCAGATCGACGCCGCGACCCGGCGCAACCTGGAGCTGACGCAGGCGCTGTCGGGCGGGCGCGAGGGCTCGCTGCTTGCCGCCATCGACCGCACCGCGACCGCGGGCGGCGCACGGCTGCTGGAGCGCCGCATCAGCGCGCCCTCGCGCGACCTGGCCGAAATCCACGCCCGGCAGGCCGCGGTGGCGCATCTGGCCGCGGACCCGCGCCTGACCGCCGATCTGCGCGAGGCGCTGGCCCGCGCCCCGGACATGGACCGGGCGCTGTCGCGGCTGGCACTGGACCGCGGCGGGCCGCGCGACCTCGGCGCGATCCGCGCTGCGCTGACGCAGGGCGCGGCCATCGCCGCGCTGCTGGGCTGCGACGACATCGCCGTGCTGACGGATGCCGCCCGCGACCTGACCGGGCATGACGAATTGATCGACCTTCTGGACGATGCGCTGGTGGCCGAGCCGCCGCTCCTGACCCGCGACGGCGGCTTCACCGCGCCGGGCTTTGAGCCCGAGCTGGACGAGACCCGTGCCTTGCGCGACGAAGGCCGCGGCGTCATCGCCCGCATGCAGGCCGACTATATCGCGGAAACCGGCGTCACCAGCCTGAAGATCAAGCATAACAACGTGCTGGGCTATTTCATCGAGACCACCTCGACCCATGCCGAGAAGATGCTGGCCCCGCCGCTGAACGCCCGCTTCATCCACCGCCAGACCACCGCCAACCAGATCCGCTTTACCACCGTCGAGCTGTCGGAACTGGAAACCCGCATCCTGAACGCCCGCGACCGCGCGCTGGAGATCGAGCGCGAGATCTTCGCCCGCCTGACCCGCGCCGTGCTGGACCGCGCCGGCCCGCTGGGACAGGCGGCCCGCGCCCTGGCCGAGATCGACCTGACCGCCGCCTTCGCCGACCTCGCCAATGGCGAGGGCTGGGTGCGCCCCGAGGTCGATGCCTCGCGCGCCTTCGTGATCGAGGGCGGCCGCCACCCCGTGGTGGAACGCGCGCTGCGGCGCAAGGGCGAGGCCTTCGTCGCCAACGACTGCGCCCTGACCGAAGGGCCCACGCCCGCGATCTGGCTGCTGACCGGGCCGAACATGGCCGGGAAATCGACCTTTCTGCGCCAGAACGCGCTGATCGCCATCCTGGCCCAGGCCGGCGCCTTCGTCCCGGCCAGCCGCGCCCATATCGGCCTGGTCAGCCAGCTTTTCAGCCGCGTCGGCGCGGCGGACGACCTGGCGCGGGGACGGTCCACCTTCATGGTCGAGATGGTCGAGACCGCGGCGATCCTGAACCAGGCAGACGACCACGCGCTGGTGATCCTGGACGAGATCGGCCGCGGCACCGCGACCTGGGACGGGCTCAGCATCGCCTGGGCGGTGATGGAGCACCTGCATGGCAAGAACCGCTGCCGGGCGCTGTTCGCCACGCATTATCACGAGATGACCAGCCTGTCCGCCCGATTGCCGGGCGTCGAGAATGCCACCGTCGCGGTGCGCGAATGGGAAGGCGAGGTGATCTTCCTGCACGAGGTCAGGAAGGGCGCCGCCGACCGCAGCTATGGCGTGCAGGTGGCGCGGCTTGCCGGCCTCCCCGATGCGGTGGTCGAACGCGCCCGCGACATCCTGCACCAGTTGGAAAGCGGCGAACGCGAAGGCGCCAAGCCCGCCGCGCTGCTCGATGACCTGCCGCTGTTCCGCGCCGCGCCGCCGCCCGCGCCCAAACCCCGCGCCTCGGCGGTCGAGGCCCGGCTGCGCGAGCTCAACCCCGACACGATCAGCGCCCGCGAGGCGCTGGACCTGGTCTATGAATTGCGCGGGCTGCTGGACGCGCCGGGCTGAGATGCGTCCTGCGCCAGCGCCTCGTCCACCAGATCGAGGATGCGGCGGGTCGCGTTGCGGCCGACATGCACGCCCAGCAACCCTTCCGAGACCGGCGGCACCCGCGCCAGGTCGGACAGCCCCGCGACATCGGCAAAGACCGTGTCGTAATGGCAGCGCGACACATGCGCGGCGGGCAGGAGATCGCCCCAGCGGTGCAGCTGCGTCTGGCGGGTGCCGATCTCGATCACCAGCGCGCCGGACTTGGCATAGACCATGTTCGCAAGCCCGGCGCCATGCGGCGCGATCAGGATGTCCGCCGCCTGCATCTGGGCAATCTGCTCCAGCGGGCCAAGGTGCTCGAAGGCGACCACCTCGAAACCGCGGGCGGAAAGCTCGGCCAGCAGCGGCTTGTGCCCGGTGATGCCGCGCGCGCGGGCCTCGCCGCTTTCGTCGCGGCCCATCCAGACCAGGCGCGGCCGCTCCTCGACCAGCTTGCCGGGCACCTGGCGCAGGGCGTGTTCGCGCAACAGCCGCAGGCTGCTGTCATAGGAGGCCGTGGCGACGGCCTTGCGGTGCTGCGTCTCCGAGCGCAGCTGCTTGGCCCAGGCGGGATCGACCCCCGGCTCGGCGATGGCGGCGCGGATGCGCTCGTCGGCGGTCTGATACAGATAGTGCCGGTGGCTGTAATGCGCGCGCACCCGGTCATAGGACCGCCCGTTCGCGACGAAGGCCACCCGATCCGCGATGCCGGGAAACACCGCGGCGATGAAATCCGGGATGAAGCCCCGCACATTATCCTGCGGCAAATGCAGGTTGATCGGCTGGCCGCTGTCGTCATCGGCAAAGGGGGCCAGGCAGCCCAGGGTCTCGACGGTGAAATGATAGTAGTTGAAACCGTTCTTCAACTCGATGGCGATGGGCAGGTCATCGGCCGGCTCCTTCCAGACCGGCAGCGTCTGATCGGCCGCGCCGCGCGCGCGCCGGAAGGCATCGTGCAGCCGGGCCTGGCGCCATTCGGCCTGGTTCTGCTGGTCATAGCGGGTGCGCAGCCGGCCGCCGGCGGCGCCGTTCAGCCAGGCCCGCTCGCCGATCAGGGCGAAACCGTGCCGAAAGGTCGCGTCCTCCAGCAGCACGGGGGCGCAGTTGATTTCCATCACGCTGGCCAGCATCCGCCGCTGCTGGCGGTCGATGGCGTTCTGCTGCGCGCGGCGCAGCTTCGGATTGTCGCTTTCGGCGAAAAGCCGGACCCGCGCGCCCTCGGCCGGACGCAGGATCCAGCCCGGGCGCGGCGGCAGATAGGACAGGCCGGGATGCAGCCCCGGCATGTGGAACGTGGACATCGGGGGGCGGGCAAGATCGACTTTCATCTGCCTCTCCTCGGTCTTGGGTCCGCGGGGCGGCTGCGGTCAGATCGTGACCTTCACGAAACTGTCGCGCAGCGCCGCGGACCAGGCGGCGGACATGGCCATGAAGGCCGGGTCGCCCTCCAGAATGCGGCGGGTATCGGAAACCGCGCACGCATCCTTGCGGATGACGGCCATATCCAGCGGCATACCCACCGACAGATTGGACCGCAACGTCGAATCCATCGACAAGAGCACCGCCTTCTGCGCATCGGCAAGATTCGTCTCAGGCCGCACCACGCGGTCGAGGATCGGCTTGCCGTATTTGTGCTCGCCGATCTGCAGGAAGGGGGTGTCCTCGGTCGCCTCGATGAAATTGCCCTGCGGATAGACCAGGAACAGCCGCATCTCGCCGCCCTTGCGCTGGCCGGCGACAATCATGCTGGCGCTGGCCTGCTGGTTCAGGTCGCGGGTGCGGTCGGTGATCTCGCGCAGGGTGGCGTTCAGCGTATTGCCGACGATGGTCGCCACCCTCAGCATGCTGGGCGCGCGCATGATCGAGCTGTCCTCGCCGGCCTCGGGATGGTCGATGGCCTCGCGCAGGCGGGCGATGGTGGTCTGGGTCGCCGACAGGCTGCCGGCGGTCAGGATCACGATCACCCGCTCGCCCTTCTCCTCGAAGAAGAACATCTTGCGATAGGTCGAGATATTGTCCAGCCCGGCGTTCGTCCGGGTGTCGGACAGAAGCACCAGCCCCGCATTCAACTTCAAACCGACGCAATAGGTCATGACCGTCCACCAGCCTTTGCAGATCCGCCCCGCACATAGGGCCGCGGCGCGCGCGGCGCAAGCAAACGGCTATTGCTCCTGGCTCATTTCCTCGACCTGCACGCGCACGTCCAGGCTCTCGCGGCCCGAGCCGAAGGTGGTGCCGCGCACCGGCGCCGCATCGTCCGCGTCATAGCCCGAGCCCAGCCGGACATAGCGGTCGTCCGGGCAGCAGGCATTGGCGGCATCGAAACCGACCCAGCCCAGCGGGCCGACATGGATCTCGGCCCAGGCATGGGCGGCGTCGTGCGGCGTGCCGTCGATGGTCGAATGCAGATAGCCCGAGACATAGCGCGCCGGCAGGCCGCGCTGCCGGGCGCAGGCGATCAGGGCATGGGCATGGTCCTGGCAGACGCCGTGCCCCAGCGCCAGGGCCTCGGCGGCCGAGGTCAGCGCCTCGGTCACGCCGGGCAGATAGGCGATGGCCCCGGTCACGGCAGCCGAAAGCCGGTGCGCCAGGTCCAGCGCATCCTCGCCCGCGACGTCCTGCGCCAGGTCGCACAGCGCCGCGTCGGCGGCGGTCAGGGCGGTCGGGCGCAGATAGACCAGCGGATTGATCGTCTCGCGATGGCCGCGCAGCACGCCGGCGGTGTCGCGGGTCTCGACCAGGCCCGAGATCGAGACGGTGATCTCCTCGACCGGGCCGCGCACGGTCCAGGCCTCGATCCAGTCGCCGGCGCCGTCGCGGAAGGCGGCGCCGCGCTGGCCGCGGCTGACCGCGATCTGCCAGTCGGTGACGCGCTGCCCCTCGTGGACCGAGGGCGTCAGCCGCAGGCTCTGCACCAGCGCCTGCGCCGGATGGTCGTAGCGATAGCCGGTCTCATGGGTGATCTTCAGTCGCATGACGTCCCCCTACATCCGCCCGCTGAGGTAATCTTCATGCACGGCGGTCGAGACGCCGGCCACCTCATTGATGAACCAGGACAGGAATTCGTGCAGCCCCTCGTCGAAGATCGCCTCGATGTCGCGGGCCATGAGCGAGTCGAGCGTCTGGCGCGCCTTGGCCGAGGCACTGGCCTGCACCGTCTCGCCATAGCGCTTGACCAGCCCGTCCAGATGCCAGACCGCCTCGTAGAGCGAGGTCAGGAGCGAGCGCGGGCTTTCGCCGTTCAGGATCAGGAAATCGGCAACCTTGGCCGCCGTCACGTCGCCGCCATAGGCCCAATGGAAAGCCCGATGCGCCGAAAGCGCGCGCAGGATCACCTGCCACTGGTAATTGTCGAGACCCGAGCCCACGAATTCCACGCGCGGCAGCAGCACGAAATATTTCACGTCCAGCAGGCGCGCGGTGGCATCGGCGCGTTCCAGCGAATAGCCCAGGTTGATGAAATGCCAGCCGTCGTTGCGCAGCTGCGTGGCGTTGATCGCGCCGCGCACGGTCGAGCCGTGGCGGGTGGTGAAATCGGTCAGCATCGGCGTGTCGAGCTGGCCGCGCGGCCGGCGCGTCAGGGCGCGCAATTCCTGATAGGCGGTGTTCAGCGCGTCCCACACCTGGCTGGTCAGCGCCGTGCGCACGATGCGGCCGCCTTCGCGCGCGCGCTCGATGCAGGAGGTGACCGAGGACGGGTTGTCCTGGTCGAAGAACAGCCAGGAGACGATGTTTTCCTGGTTGATCTGCTCGCCATAGCGTTCGGCAAAGGCGGCCTGCGCGCCCGAGGCCCGCAGCAGCGATTCCCATTCGTTGCGATAGCCCTCGGGCGTGTTCGGCAACAGCGTGATGCGCTCGCCCACGTCCAGAAGGCGGGCGGCGGTTTCGGCGCGTTCCAGGTGGCGGCCCATCCAGAACAGGTTGGCGGCGGTGCGGCTGAGCATGGCTGACCTTTCCTATTCCGACAGAACCCAGGTGTCCTTGACGCCCCCGCCCTGCGACGAGTTCACCACCAGCGAGCCCTCGCGCAGCGCCACGCGCGTCAACCCGCCCGGCACCAGCTCGATCCGGTCGCCGCACAGGCAAAAGGGGCGCAGATCGACATGACGCGGCGCGATGCCCTCGGCGACGAAGGTCGGGCTAGTGGACAGCGCCAGCGTCGGCTGGGCGATGTAATTGCCGGGGTTCTTCTCGATCAGGCTGCGGAAACGGGCGATCTCCTCCGCGCTGGCCCTAGGGCCGATCAGCATGCCGTAGCCACCCGAGCCATGCACCTCCTTGACGACCAGCTCCTTGAGATTGGCCATGACGTATCGGTAATCCTCGTCCTTCCACAGCGCCCAGGTCTGGACGTTCTGCAGCAAGGGCTCCTCGCCCAGATAGAAGCGGATCATCTCGGGGACATAGGTATAGACCGCCTTGTCGTCGGCCACCCCTGCCCCCGGCGCGGAGGCGATGGAGACCCCGCCCGAGCGATAGACATCCATCAGCCCCGGCACGCCCAGCATGGAATCGCGGCGAAAGCACAAGGGGTCCAGGAACGGGTCGTCGATGCGGCGATAGATCACGTCCACGCGCTTCGGCCCCTGCGTGGTGCGCATGTAGACGAAGCCGCCGTCCACGAACAGGTCGCTGCCCTCGACCAGTTCGACGCCCATCAGGTTGGCGAGGAAGCTGTGCTCGTAATAGGCGCTGTTGTAATGGCCGGGGGTCAGAATGACGATGGTGGGGGCGCCGTCGCATTTCGCCGGCGCCACGCTGGCCAGGGTGCGGCGCAGCAATTCGGAATACTGGTCCACCGGCTCGATGCGGTTGTGGCGGAACAGCGCCGGGAACATGCGCATCATGATCTCGCGGTTTTCCAGCATGTAGCTGACGCCCGAGGGCGTGCGGCAATTGTCCTCCAGCACGAAGAATTCGTCGCGGCCGGTGCGCACGATGTCGATGCCGACGATATGCGAAAAGACCCCGCGCGGCGGCACGAAGCCGACCACGGCCTTTTCATAGGCGGCGTTCTGATAGACCAGCCGGGCCGGGACGCGGCCGGCACGGATGATCTCGCCCCGGCCATAGACGTCGCGCAGGAAGGCGTTCAGCGCCCGGGCGCGCTGCTTGATGCCGCGCTCCAGCTTGCGCCATTCGCCTTGCAGGAACACGCGCGGCATCATGTCGAAGGGGATCAGCCGGTCCGGGTCGCCGCCCTCGCCATAGACCGCGAAGGTGATGCCGATGCGGCGGAACAGCGCCTCGGCCTCGGCCTGCTTCATCTGGCGGATCTCGGCCGGCATGGTCTCGATCCAGTCGGACAGCATGGCATAGGGCGCCCGCACCCGCCCGTCATCGACCATTTCATTGTAATACATCGTCATCGCTGCGACCCCTGACTCTGCCCCCGATCTTCGCATCCGGGCGCGCCCTGTCCACGCCCGCCGGGTCGCGCTGCCTCGGATTTTCCGCTTTGGCGCGGCGAGGCAGCCCTTTTGCACAAAAGCAAGGCAGATGGGCCGGCAAGGGTTCCGCGTCCCGGTCAAAAACCGGCGGCAGGCCATGAAAAAGGGCGCCGCAGCTGCGACGCCTCTGCCGGTTTTCCGGGCAAGCCGGATCAGATCACGATCAGGTCGTCGCGCAGGGCGTCGATGCTGCCAAGCCCATTCAGCGTCAGCACATGGCCGCTGCCGAAATCGAAGACGGTATTGCCGCCCACCACGCGGGCATAGGACAGCACCTGCGCCACCGTGCGCGCCCCGCCGCCCCACAGCGCATCGTCGATGCGCAGCGTGTCCACGTTGTCCTGGAAGTCCAGGATCACGTCGCGCCCGGCGTGGAAGGCGAAGTGATCCGCCCCCGCCCCGCCATTCAGCTGGTCATTGCCGACGCCGCCGACCAGCAGGTCGTTGCCGATGCCACCGAACAGCGAGTCATTGCCCGCCCCGCCCAGCAGCGTGTCATTGCCGCCGGCCCCGAACAGCGCGTCATTGCCCAGCAGCCCGCTCAGCTGGTTGGCAAAGGCATTGCCGCTGATGCGGTTCGCCAGCCCGTTGCCGGTGCCGTTCTGCGCCCCGCCCGAGATCAGCTCCATGTTCTCGAGATTGGCGCCCAGCACCATGGACACGAGCGCCCGCACCGTATCGGTGCCCTGGCCGGCGGCCTCGCGGATCTCGTCACTGCCGTCGGTGACATAGATATCGTTGCCGCCGCCGCCGATCAGCAGGTCGCGTCCCGCGCCGCCGTTCAGCACATCGGCGCCGATGCCGCCCTCCAGCGTGTCGTTGCCGCCCTGGCCCAGCAGCGTATCCGCGCCATCCAGGCCCTGCAGCCGGTTCGCCGCCGCATTGCCGGTCAACTGGTTCGCCAGCGCGTTGCCGGTGCCGCTCAGCGCCCCGGTCGAGGTCAGGACCAGATTCTCCAGATTGGCCCCCAGCGCCGTCGAGAAGGGCGCATATACCGTGTCGATGCCGGCGCCCGCCGCCTCGACCACGCGGTCCTGCGCGCTGTCGACGTAATAGGCGTCGTTGCCGATGCCGCCCTCCAGCAGATCGGCGCCGCCGCCGCCGAACAGCCGGTCGTCGCCGGCATTGCCGCGCAGCGTGTCATTGCCGGCATTGCCATGGATCACGTTGTTCGCGGCATTGCCGTTGACCACGTCATAGCCGCTTCCGGCGCGATAATTCTCGATCACCGTGCCTTGCGCGATCGAGATATTGCCGGTCAACCCATAGGCGCTGGAGATGCTGCCCTGCGACAGGTTGATGCGCTGGCCGCTGTCGTCGCCCGACAGGTCCAGCGTGTCGATGCCGCCCTGGTCGAAGATGGTGAAGGCGATGTCGTCGCGGCTGCCGGCATAGCGCAGCATGGTGGCGATGCGGGCATAGGCCGCGCCGGCATTGGTCTGCTCGCCATAGGTGTTGTTGCCGGTGCGGATTGAGGTCGCGCCATAAAGCGTCTGCATCGCCAGAATGTCCGCGATCATCGCCGAGGTGATATAGGCATAGCTCGCATTCACCGAGGTATTGTCGGTCTGCGAGAAATAGGACATCACCGACGCCTGCCAGCTGTCGTTCAGATAGTGGTTGTCGACGCCATAGGTGGCATTGCCGTTGTAGTTGCCGGCATGGCCCAGGCCCAGCGCATGGCCGATCTCGTGGATATAGGTCTGGTAGCTGTAGGTGTTGAAGCCGGTGCCATAGGATTGCAGCCAGCCCGTCCCGACATTGACGTCCGAACTGAGGATGGTGCCGCCGCTGGTGAACGAGCTGGACCAGGCACTGTTCGGATCGCTGTCGTCAAAACTGATATGGATGGTGGCGTTCGGGCCCGGGTTGCGGTTGAAGCGGATGCCGGTCACCGATTCCCAGGCCGCAAGCGCGGCATCGGCCAGCACGCGGCCCGCCGGGGTCAGACCGGACAGGTCCACGTTCAGCACCCCGCCCGGCCCCACGTCGAAGGCGCGGCGCGCGGCCCCCGTCTCCTGCCAATAACCATCGGTCAGCTGCCGGGCGATCTCGGGCATGGTGAAGTTGCGCAGGGTCGCCGTCCGGGTCAGCGACAGGCTGTAGGCGCCGGCGTAGGAATCGGCATAGCTGCCGGCCTCGAGGTAGTAGGTGCCGGCCTGGGTGATGTTCAGCACCAGCCGCGAGTTCAGCCCGCTGCTGCCGCCGTCGTCGTCATAGGCGATCAGCCTGCCCGCGCCGTTCATCACCTGCAGGTAGGGATCGTAGACGCCGCCGCTGCCACGCGAATCCAGCGAGATGACATAGGTGCCGGGTTGCAGCTGCACCCGCACCCAGTCGGCGTCGCCCGCGCTGAGCGAGCCGTTGAACGTGTCGCCCACCGCGATGGAATAGCCGGTCGCGGTCGAGGCGGGCGCATCGCCGCCCTCGACCCGGATGGCGCGGGCCGGGCCGGCGTCATCCTCGGCGGTTCGGGTCCAGTCGCGGGTGAAGAAGCTGAAATTCGCGTCAGGCATCGGGAAAGTCCTTTGAAACTATTCGTCAGGGGGAAGCGTCCGGTCCAGCAGCAGCCGGGCCAGCTGGCTCAGCTGCCTGTCGGGGATATCGGCGCGATCCATTACCGTCAGTTCAAGCTCGGGTCCGTCGCGCCGGGCCGCGCCCTTGCCGATGCTCAGCCGGGCGCGCAGCAGATCGGGGCGGGGGCTGTGGGCCTGCAAGGTCAGCGGCGGCGCGGGCGTGCCGGACTGGTCCAGTTCCTGCCGCAGCGCCGCGCACAGCCGCGCGGTCAGCGCATCGCCGGGCTGGGGGCAGTTCAGGCCGGCCTGCGCGGCGCCGGCGCTCATGGCGCAGGCCGCCAGCAGGGCCGCGGGAAGAAGGGCAAAGCGCATGGGGTCATCTCGTGCCGGTCCATATCCGACCCTATCCCGCTTCGCCGCCCGCCTTCAATCTGCGACCCGGCTGCCCTTTGGGACAGGTCAAGGGCCGCAGGGACGGAAAACTGGTTAGAATTGCGCAGAAATTCTTGCCGGCAGAGGCGGGAAAACCGTGCTGCCGCTTACCGGCTGGTAATATTTTCGCGCTAGGGATGCACCAAGGCCACAGCGACGGAGCCACAGGATGCACATGACATTGCTGCCCCAGCAAGACGGGCTGACGATCCGCGTCGACGAAAAGCGTCTGGACGCCATGGTCGCCACGGCCTTCAAGGACCGCGTGCGCAGCATGATCGGCGCCTCCGGCCCGCCGGTGACGCTGGACCTGGGTGCGGTCGATTTCATGGACAGCTCGGGCCTGGGCGCGGTGATCGCCATCTACAAGGCCATGCCGCCCGACCGGCCGCTGGTGCTGGCGCGGCTGACGCCGAATGTGGCGCGGGTCTTCCGGCTCACCCGAATGGACACGGTGCTGAACATCCGTCAGGATCCGGCTGACGGCAGCCAGATGGAAAGCCCCGCGCCATGAGCCTGTCCCCTTCCCCGGCGGAAAAGCGGCTGCGCCAGCCGCCGCCCGGGCGGCATCCGATGTTCCACCGCATCTTCCGCGCCGATCCGGAAACCGTGCGCGCGGCGCTGCTCTTCATGCGCCAAAGGTTCGACGGCAGCGCCGAGGACGAGGTGATCGCCAAGCTGGAGCTGGCGCTGGCCGAGGTGCTGAACAACATCTGCGAACACGGCACCCGGACCGAGGCGATGCGCCTGGGCGGCCGCCCGCATGCGCCGCTGATCCATCTTTGCGTCGCGCGCCATGTCGGCGGCATCGCCTGCGCGGTCACCGACGACGGCCGGCCGCTGCCGCTGTCCTGCCTCGATCCGCGCGACCTGCCCTATGTCGACCTGGCTCCCGGCGACACCGCCTCGATCCTTCTGCTGCCCGAGGGCGGGTTCGGCTGGTACCTGATCCAGGAACTGACCGCCTCGCTCAGCTATTTCCGCGAGGGGCACCGCAATTTCCTGGCCTTCATCGTCCCGGTGACCGAGGCGCTGCTGCCCTGCCCGCCGCCGGTCGCCGCCTCGTGATCCCGCGCGCGGCGGCGCTCAGTTCAGCCCGGCCTGCAGCGGATAGTGGCCGTCGCGGAATTCGCCGAACATCTCGGTGACCTCGGGATGTTCCAGCGGCTCGCCCGACTGGTCCGGCATCAGGTTCTGCTCCGAGACATAGGCGACGTAATAGGTCGCCTCGGTCTCGGCATAAAGATGATAGAAGGGCTGGTTGCGCGACGGGCGCGATTCCTCGGGAATGGATTCGTACCACTCCTCGGTATTGGCGAATTCCGGGTCGACGTCGAAGATCACCCCGCGGAAGGGGTGTTCGCGGTGGCGCACCACCTGGCCCAGACTGTATTTCGCCGATTTGGACGGAATCCGCATCACATCACTATTCCCGTTTGGCGGGGCTCATACAGCCAGCCGGCGCCTCTGTCCACCTGCCGGGCGCGGATTGCGGCGCATGCGACAGTTTCGCATGACCCGGGATGACGACGCAAATCCGCAAAAGGTCTAGCGCGCCGGCAGCGCCTCGCCCGGCTCCAGCGCCACGGTCGAGATCGACATCTTGGCCGAGCCCTGCTTCACCTGCTCGGCATGCACGAGATAGACCAGCACCTGATTCTGCTCGTCATAGATGCGCTTGACGCGCAGCGACTTGAAGATCAGCGAACGCGAGGCGCTGAACACATCCTCGCCCTTGGGCCCGCGGCGGATGTCGCCGATCCTGATCGGCCCGGTGCGCGCGCATTCGATGGCCGAGTTCGACGGGTCCTCGAACCAGTTGCCCTGGCTGAGCCGGTCGATCACCGAGCGGTCGAAATAGGCCAGGTGGCAGGTCACGCCCTGCACCTCAGGGTCGGCGATGGCCTCGATGATGATGTCGTTGCCGACCCAGTCGACGCCGACCTGGCCGACCACATCGGCCGGGGCCGGCGTGGCGACCAGCGCCGCCGCGGCGATCCATTTCAGCATCCTGACCTCCGACTGCCGTTGCCGCCTGCACCATGGCAAGCCCGCGGCGGGCGCGCAAGACCGTGCCCCTGGACCTGACGTTCACCTGTTCCCGCCCGAATTGCTTCACGCGCGGTCGGGAGACTCCCGAAGTGACCTCCGCTTTCCCCCTGCACAAGCAGAGAAAACCGTCCGCCTTCTGTGGAGAAGGCGCAAGCGGCGCGGGTCTGCCGTCGCGGGCTTTCGACACCTTAGCGGTCTTGGCCGGATTTAGGCATTCAGCTCAATCCCAAGCCCGAAGGCGATGCGGCTGAACGCCCAGCGATGAATGGCCGCCGACCGTGTTATGGATGCTGTGGATGTCTCCTGCGGCGGGTTTTCGGCCTGGGCGCCGGACCGCAAGGCAGCCGGCCGGAACGGATGAAGCAATCCGCTCGTCGCCGCGGTGCGGAAACGGGCGAGCCTGAACGTCAGATCCGGCTCGGGTGGGCTGGTCCGTCGGCTTCCTGGCCCCCCACCGAGATCGGGATGCCGTGTTTGCGAAGCAGCGCCTGGTCATCGACGGGCAGAATGCGACTCGCGGGGGATGCGGGATCGCGCCTTGCGAGGACACGCCGCAGGGCTGCGACCTCAGGATCGCGCCTCGATCGCTCAGTGGAAACCCGGTCCGAACATGGCGCCGTCTCGTCCTGGTCCCATGGCAAAGGCCGGGCGCCCCGAGCGACGGCGAGAGTAAAGATCCCTCGCTGCCCGGAAAAATACCCCCCTTCTGTCCTTCTGCTCTGGTCCGGCCAGCGCCGGGCCTGCACCCTGCAAGCTGACCGACTTGCGGCGGATCCAGGCTCATCGACCACGGGCTGAGTATCGAGCATCTATTGCTGGCCGAAAGCTGACTAGCGGCAGGCTCATCGACCTGCTGCGCCACAAGAAAAAGCCGTCGGTATGAGAGAAATCCGGCTCGTCCCGGCGCTCACCGCGCGCAACCGCAACGGACAGGGCAAGGATAGCGCAGGTTCCGGATGCGAGGACAAATGATCTTCATGCCGGTTGGTGCGCCGAAGCGATTCCCCCTTTGAGCGGGAAGAGCAGCTTGCGCCCGGACCCATCGCGGTTCCAGCCCGCCGCAGGACGATGGCAAAGCCCCGCCTCACCCCGTCTTCAGCCGGCTTTCAATCAGCAGGTCGGCCTCGTCCAGGATCGGATGCGCGACCGAGACGATATGCGCGTTCACCCGCTTCAGGTCGCGCAAAATGTCGAGATGCAGCGACGAGGTCTGCTGGCTGTCCTCGCGTCCTTCGCGCAGCCGCATCAGGTGGCGCTGGGCCGACAGGCGTTCCAGCCGGCGGATCTCGACCTTTTCCTCCATCAGCTGCCGCGCCAGGTCGCGGTCGCGGGTCATGAACACGGTCTGCGCCACGCGCAGGTTCTCGATCGTCATCAGGAACAGCCCGTCGAGCTCGCGATAGCCCTCCTCGGAAAAGCGCAGCGCCAGGCCCGCCTTCTTGCGGATCTCGGGCGCGAGGCCCTTGTCGATGATGTCGCCGACATGCTCCAGGTTGATGACGTAGTCGAGGATGGTGATGGCCTGGCGCCGCTCGTCCTCGCCCGCCTCGCGGCCCAGGCGCGACAGGAAACCCTTCACCTCCTGCTGCATGCGGTCCACCCGATCCTCGAGCACGCGGACCTCGGCCAGGGGCGCGTCGTCGCCATGCGCGAATGCGGTGCGGGCCTGCTGCAGCATGCGCTCGACCACGTCGCCGATGGCGAGCGCGGCGCGGCTGGCGCGGGCCAGGGCCACGGCGGGCGCATCCAGCGCCGAGCCGTCCAGCAGCTGCGCCTCGATCGGCGGGGTCTGCTCGGCCTCGGGCATCAGGACGGCAGTCAGCCGGGTCAGCAGCCCGGCAAAGGGCCAGATCGCCGCCGCCAGCACCAGGTTGAAGGCCAGATGCGCCTCGACCGCCAACCCGGTCTCGGGCAAGGGCAGCGCGGTCAGCAGCGCCGCCGCCTGGCCGGCGAGCGGCAGCGCCAGAAGGCAGCCGATGCCGCGCACGATCAGGTTGCCCAGGGCCACGCGCCGCGCCGCCACCCCCTGCCCCGCGGTCGCCAGCAGCGGCGGGATCGCCCCGCCCAGGTTCGCGCCCAGCACCAGCACCACCGTCAGCGCCGGCGCCATGCCCAAGGACAGCACCAGCATCACCACCGCCAGCGACGAGGAACAGACCACCGCCAGCCCGGCCGCAAAGGCCAGCGCCACCGGCCAGGCATCGCCCAGCATGGCAAGGAACGCGGCCATGGCCGCCGAGTCGCGCAGGGGTTCGGTCGCCCCGGTCAGCAGCGACAGCGACAGCAGCATCAGCCCGATGCCGATCAGCGCCAGCCCCGCCCCCGACCACGTCCGCTGGTCGCGCCGGCGCAGGACATGGCCCAGCAGCAGCAGCGCCGGCACCAGTGCCTCGATCCCCGAGGCGACGATCCAGGCGGTCAGCGCCGTGCCGAGGTTCGCACCCAGCAGCACGACCTGGGCCATGCGCGGCCGGATCATGCCGCGATCCACGAAAGAGGCCGTCATCAGCGCCGTCGCGGTCGAGCTTTGCAGCCCCAGCGTCGCGAGCAGCCCCGAGACGAAGGCCCGCAGCCCGGTCCCGGTGCCCCGTCCCAGCGCCACCTTCAGCTTCATCCCGAAGGCGCGCAGCATGCCGTCGCGCACCAGCCCCAGGCCGAACAGCAACAGCGCCACGGCACCCGCCAGCTGAAGGATCACGGATAGGGACTGCACGGCGCCTCACCTCCTGGCGTCGGGCGAAGGGGCCGGCGCCTGAATGTCATGATAACGTCATATTTGGCCCCTGCCCGGCCTGCGTCAATGGATGCCCTTGATTTTAGGGATTTCACGCCTGCGCGATGGCCGCGGCGCCACAGGATCAGGCAGCGGCCAGGGGCGTGCGCCCCTCGTCGGTCAGCAGGTGCAGGCCGGTCTCGTCGAAGACCACCACGCTCAGCGGCCCGCCATGGCCGGCGCCGGTGTCGATGGCCAGGCGGTTGCCGAAATGCGTGACCCGCTCGACCACGGTATGGCCATGCACGACCAGCGGGCCATGGTCGCGGGCGTCGTCAAGAAAGCCCTTGCGGATCCAGACCAGGTCCTGCTCGGTCTGCCGCGCCAGATCGACGCCCGGGCGGATGCCGGCATGGACGAACAGCGCCCGCGGGGTCAGGTGCCACAGCGGCAGCGCCTCGAGCCAGCGCAGATGCGCCTGCGGCACCCGGTCCAGCACCGCGGCATGGGTGTCGGCGTGGTCGCGCAGGTCGATGCCGTATGAGGCCAGCGTCTCGGCCGCGCCCAGCTTTTCATGGTCCAGCCAGTGCCGCCCCGAGGCCAGCCCGGCGTCGATCCAGTCCGGCTCGGCGGCAAAGCGCGGCAGGAAGCGGTCGTGATTGCCCTTCAGCACGATCCAGGGCCTACCCTCGGCCTGGCCCTGCATCAGATAGTCGATGACGCCGCGCGAATCGGGGCCGCGATCCAGCAGGTCGCCGACATGGACCAGCTGCGAGACGCCGCCCCGCGCCGCCTCGTCGCGGGCGATGCGCGCATGCGCCTGTTGCAGCAGCCCGAGCTGGCCGTGGATGTCCCCGATGGCATAGGTCCGCATGGCGTCTCCTGAAGATCGAACCCCCGGGGAACATGCCCCGGGGGTTCGCAAGGTTCAAACCTCGAATTGCAGCGGCCGCACCTGCAGGAACTTGCCGGTGGCCCGCAGCGCCTCGACCGTCTCGGGCGCCATGGCCTCGTCCAGGTAGAGAATGGCGATGGCATCGTCGCCGGCATGGGTTCGGCCCAGGGTGAAATTGGCGATGTTCACGCCCAGGTCGCCCAGGGTCATGCCCAGCGCGCCGATGACGCCCGGCACGTCCTTGTTGCGGGTATAGAGCATATGCGCGCCGATCTCGGCATCGACATTGATGCCGCGGATCTGGATGAAGCGCGGCTTGCCATCGCTGAACACCGTGCCGGCGATCGAGCGCTCGCGCTTGTCGGTCACCATGGTCACCTTGATATAGCCGTCGAAGACGCCGGTCTTGGCCTGGGTCGTGGTCTGCAGCTGCACGCCGCGCTCGGCCGCCATCACCGGCGCCGAAACCATGTTCACGTCCGGGTTCGTCGCCTTCATCACCCCGGCGATCACCGCGGCATTCAGCGCCTTCAGGTTCATCTCGGCGACCGAGCCGTCGTAGAGCACGTTGATCGCCTTGATCGGCTCGTCGGTCATCTGGCCGATGAAGGTGCCCAGATGCCCGGCCAGCTTCAGCCACGGCCCCATGGTCGCGGCCTCTTCGGCGGTGACCGAGGGCATGTTCAGCGCGTTCTGCACCGCGCCGGTCAGCAGATAGTCCGACATCTGCTCAGCGACCTGCAGGGCCACGTTCTCCTGCGCCTCGGTGGTCGAGGCGCCCAGATGCGGCGTCACCACCACGTTCGGCAGGCCGAACAGCGGGCTTTCGGTCGCGGGCTCGGTCGCGAAGACGTCCAGCGCCGCGCCGGCGACATGGCCCGACTTCAGCAGCTCGGCCAGCGCCTCCTCGTCGATCAGCCCGCCCCGCGCGGCGTTGACGATGCGCACGCCCTTCTTGGTCTTGGCCAGGTTCTCGCGCGACAGGATGTTCCGGGTCTTTTCGGTCAGCGGCACATGCAGGGTGATGAAATCGGCCTTGGCCAGCAGCTCGTCCAGCTCGACCTTCTTCACGCCCAGCTCCTTGGCCCGCTCCTCGGACAGGAAGGGGTCATAGGCCAGCACCTTCATCTTCAGCCCCAGCGCCCGGTCGATGACGATCGAGCCGATGTTGCCGGCACCGATGATGCCGAGCGTCTTGTTGAAGACCTCGACGCCCATGAAGCGGTTCTTCTCCCACTTGCCCTCATGGGTCGAGACGCTGGCCTCGGGCAGCTGCCGCGCCACCGCGAACATCAGCGCGATGGCATGCTCGGCCGTCGTCACCGAGTTGCCGAAGGGCGTGTTCATCACGATCACGCCCTTTTTCGAGGCGGCCGGAATATCGACATTGTCGACCCCGATGCCGGCGCGGCCGATCACCTTCAGATTGGTGGCATGCTCCAGCAGCTTCGCCGTCACCTTGGTGGCCGAGCGAATGGCCAGACCGTCATACTGACCGATCACCTCGGCCAGCTTCTCCTTGTCCTTGCCGAGATCCGGCAGGTAATCCACCTCGACGCCGCGATCGCGAAAGATCTGCACGGCGGTTTCCGACAGCTTGTCCGAAACAAGAACCTTGGGCATTTCTCTATCCTCTGGATATGCAGGGGCCGGCAGCGCACCGCACGCGCTGCAACTCGGCTTCTTTCTTGTCAAAATATCCCGGGGTCCGGGGCAGAGCCCCGGTCCGGCAGATCAAGCCTCGACGGCCTGCGCCTCGATCTCGGCCTCGAAGGCATATTCGATCCAAGGCATCAGCGCCGCCACATCGGCAGTCTCGACGGTCGAGCCGCACCAGATGCGCAGCCCGGCCGGCGCATCGCGATAGGCGCCGGCGTCCAGCGCCACGCCTTCCTTCTCCAGCCGCTTGGCGACGGCCTTGGCGAAGGCCGCGCCGTCCTTGATGCGCGCATCAGTGAACTTCAGGCAGACCGAGGTGGTCGAGGCAGTGGCCGGATCCTCGGCCAGGTCGGCGATCCAGTCGCGGGTGGCGATGAAGTCGCGCACGGCCCTGGCATTGGCCTCGGCCCGCGCGATCAGCGCCTTGCGGCCGCCCAGGGCTTGCGCCCATTTCAGCGCCACCAGGTAATCCTCGACACACAGCATCGAGGGCGTGTTGATGGTCTCGCCCTTGAAGATGCCCTCGATCAGCTTGCCGCCCTTGGTCATGCGAAAGATCTTCGGCAGCGGCCAGGCCGGGGTATGGCTCTCCAGCCGCGCGACGGCACGCGGGCTCAGGATCAGGATGCCATGCGCGCCCTCGCCGCCCAGCACCTTCTGCCAGCTGAAGGTCACCACGTCGAGCTTGTCGAAGGGCAGCTCCATCGCGAAGGCGGCCGAGGTCGCGTCGCAGATGGTCAGCCCGGCGCGGTCGGCAGGAATGGCGTCGCCGTTCGGCACCCGCACGCCCGAGGTGGTGCCGTTCCAGGTGAAAACCACGTCATTGTCGAAATCGACCTCGGCGAAATCCACGATCTTGCCGTAATCGGCCTTGCGGACCACCGCATCCAGCTTCAGCTGCTTGACCACGTCGGTGACCCAGCCCTCGCCGAAGCTTTCCCAGGCCAGCATCTCGACCTTGCGCGGACCCAAGAGCGACCACAGCGCCATCTCGACCGCGCCGGTGTCCGAGGCCGGCACGATGCCGATGCGGTAATCGGCCGGCACGTCCAGGACCGCGCGGGTCAGTTCGATGGCTTCGGCCAGCTTGGCCTTGCCCACGGCGGCACGATGCGAGCGGCCCAGCGGCGCACCTTCCAGCATGTCCAGCGAAAATTGGGGGATCTTGGCACAAGGGCCCGAGGAAAAGCGCGGATTGACCGGACGCGCGGCCGGAGCAGTCATGCTCATTCTGTATAGCCTTCCAGCTAGATAGCGCCGCGTTGGGGCGGCGTGTCCCACGGACGGCTCTACAACCCGGCACGGATTCCCGCAAGAAGAAATTTGCAAGCCCCGGATGCGACAGATCCATGGCACGAATCCGACCGATTGATCCGCCACCGCGCTTTGGCTAGTGCTGCCCGAAACGAACCGCCGAAACGAACCGCCGAAGGGGCAGCCATGTTCACCGTTTCCGTCCTTGCCGCCCCGGACCGCGCCGACCTAACCGCGGCCCTGGTCGACGCCCTGCGCAGCCGCTGGGACGCCGGCCACACCATCTGGCTCGATGACCGCATCGCCGCCGAATTCCCGGTCGAGGCACCGCCGGCCGATTTCTGGGACGCTTGGGAAAGCCTGCAGGCGCAGGGTTTCGACCTGGCCATCCAGCCGACGCGCGGCCGGCGCAAGGCGGTGCTGCTGGCCGACATGGATTCGACCATGATCCAGCAGGAATGCATCGACGAACTGGCGGATTTCGCCGGCGTCGGCGAGCGCGTCGCCGCCATCACCGCCGCCGCGATGAACGGAGAGCTGAATTTCCACGAATCCCTGATCGCCCGCGTCGGCCTGCTGGCCGGCCTGCCCGAGTCGGTCATCGGCGAGGTGCTGGACAGCCGCATCACCCTGGCCCCGGGCGGGCGCACCCTGGTCGCCAGCATGCGGGCGCAGGGCGCGCATAGCGCGCTGGTCTCGGGCGGCTTCACCGTCTTCACCGGCCCGGTCTCGACCGCGCTCGGCTTTGACGAGCATCGCGCCAACACGCTGCTTGCCGAGGAGGGCGTGCTGACCGGCCATGTCAGCCTGCCGGTGCTGGGCCGCGAGGCCAAGGTCGAGGCCCTGGAACAGATCACCGCCGCCCGCGGCCTGACCCCCGCCGATGCGCTGGCGGTGGGCGACGGCGCCAACGACCTCGGCATGCTGCAACTGGCGGGCATGGGCGTCGCGCTGCATGCCAAGCCCGTGGTCGCGGCGCAGGTCGACCTGCGCATCAACCACGGCGACCTGACGGCGCTTCTGTATCTGCAGGGCTACGCGGCCGAGGAATTCGTCCGCTGACCACGCCGCTTTCCTGCACCACCCGGGGCGAAATGCGCGGGGCTGCAACCATCACGAACTTGCGATCATGACCGTTCGGTGACAGAAGCATAGGATGAATTCCCGCCTCAAAGCCCTGTCCGTGCATCTCTTGACCGCCACAGGCGCGGTCCTGTCGATGCTTGCCCTGCTGGCCGCGGCCAATGCGGAATGGTCGAAGATGTTCTTCTGGCTGGTGATCGCGCTGATCGTCGACGGCGTCGATGGCCCGCTGGCGCGCCGCTACCACGTCAAGAAGAACTGGCCGACCTATGACGGCGTGTTGATGGACCTGATCATCGACTACCTGACCTATGTCTTCATCCCGGCCTATGCGCTGTTCATGTCGGGCCTGCTGCCCGGCTGGACCGGCTGGATCGCCATCATCGCCATCACCTATGGCAGCGTGATCTATTTCGTCGATACCCGCATGAAGACCAAGGACAATTCCTTCGCCGGCTTCCCGGCCTGCTGGAACATGGTGGTGCTGGTGCTTTTCGCGCTCAAGCCGAACTTCTGGGTCATTCTGCTGATCGTGGTGGCGCTGGCGGTGACCATGTTCACCAACGTCAAGTTCATCCATCCGGTGCGGACCGAGCGCTGGCGGCTGGTCTCGCTGCCGGTCTGCGCGGCCTGGGTCGGCTTCGCGGTCTGGGCGGTGCTGGTCGATTTCCACCCGCAAAGCGTGGCGCGCTGGGGGCTTCTCTTGACCTCGCTCTGGCTGATGTTCGCGGGCCTCGCCCAGCAGCTGACCGAGAAGCGGGCTTGATCGCCGGGCGCTTTGCCCGGAATGTGCCCCGGTAAACCGGCCCAGGGGGAATGATGTTCGCAAGACTGATGCAGGCGGCGGCCACGGTCGCGCTTCTTGCCACGCCGGCCATGGCCGCGCAGGACGCGATCACGCTGGCCATGGTGCTGGAACCGCCAAACCTCGACCCGACTGGAGGCACCGCCGCCGCCATCGACGAGGTGGTCTATGCCAACCTTTTCGAGGGCCTGACCCGCATCGGCCCCGATGGCAGCGTCAAGCCCGGCCTCGCCGAACGTTGGGACACGGCGGACGGCAAGACCTACACCTTCCACCTGCGCCCGGGCGTCCGCTTCCACGACGGCAGCGCGTTCGACGCGCAGGACGTGATCTTCTCGCTGGACCGCGCCCGCGCCCCCGACAGCACCAACGCCCAGAAAACCCTGTTCGAGGGCATCGACACCGTCGAGGCGCTGGGCCCGCAGACCGTCCGCATCACGCTGAAGGCCCCGGACGGCGGCTTTCCCTTCAAGCTGGCCTGGGGCGACGCGGTCATGGTGGACGAGGCGAGCATCAAGGACATCGCCACCCACCCCATCGGCACCGGACCGTTTCAATTCGGCGAATGGAAACAGGGCGACCATATCCGGCTTGACGCCTTCGACGGCTATTGGGGCGCGAAGCCGGCGCTGAAGACCGCGACCTTCCGCTTCATCGGCGATCCGACGGCGGCCTTCGCCGCGATGATGGCCGGCGACGTGGACGCCTTCCCGATCTATCCGGCGCCCGAAACCTTGGCGCAGCTGCAGGCCGATCCGCGCTTCAAGGTGCTGGTCGGCACCACCGAGGGCGAGACCATCCTCGCCATGAACCACAAGACCGCGGCGCTCTCCGACAAGCGCGTGCGCGAAGCCATCGCCCATGCCATCAACCGCCAGGAGCTGATCGACGGCGCCATGTTCGGCTATGGCACCCCGATCGGCACGCATTTCGCGCCGCACAATCCCGATTACCTCGACCTGACGGCGCAATCGCAATACGACCCCGAACTGTCGAAGACACTGCTGGTCGAGGCCGGGGCGGAAAACCTGACCCTGCGCCTTGCGCTGCCGCCCACGCCCTATGCCCGCCGCGGCGGCGAGATCCTGGCGGCCGAGCTGCGCGCCGTCGGCGTCCAGACCCAGATCACCAACATGGAATGGGCGCAGTGGCTGGAGCAGGTGTTCAAGAATGCCGATTACGACCTGACGATCATCAGCCATGTCGAGCCGATGGACATCGGCATCTACGGCCGCGAAAGCTATTACTTCAACTACGCCAATCCCGATTTCAACGCCGCGATGGCGAAACTCGACGCCGCCACCGACCCGGCGGAACGCACGACGCTGCTGAAACAGGCGCAGAAGATCATCGCCGAGGACCACGCCAACGCCTACCTGTTCCAGCTGGCGAAAACCGGCGTCGCCAAGGCCGAGATCGAGGGCCTGTGGGAAAACGCCCCGATGCCCGCCAACGACCTCACCGCGGTGCATTGGCGCGACTAGCGCTTCTTTGCTCCCCAAATACCCACAGCAGCCGCGCCACCGGCACTGTCAGTTCTTCAGCACCAGGCAGCGCCCGCCGACGCCGCGCAGTCGGTTGCAGAACGCGTAAGCCTCGGTCTTCGAGGAATAGCCGATCTGCGCGGTATAGACCTTCCTCGGCCCGCCCGAGATCTTGCGGCGCACATAGCTGACCCGCTTGCCGCCCAGGATCGGCCGCAGCTGCCGGTTCAGCCGCGAAACCTGGGCCGAGACCCCCGACTGGCTGGGATGGGTGGCGACGATCACGCCCCAAGGCCAGGGATGCTCGGGCGTGTTGAACTCGCGCAGCTTGCGCTTGCCGGCCAGGTCGATGCAGGCCTCGCGGAAGCTGCGCTGCTTGTCCAGCCGGATGTCCAGCACCTTGGGCGGGCTTTCGCGCCAGCTTGCGGCGGTCAGGCCGGTGATGGCCTGGACATAGTCCTGCGTTTCCCAGGGCAGGCTGCCGCCCTGGGCCAGGTAGCGCGCGGCGCGGTTCTCGCCGCCGTTATAGGCGACGGCGGCCATGCCGACGCTGCCGAAACCGTCGGTCAGCTTGCGCAGATAGCGGGCGCTGGCCTCGATGGCCTTGGCCGGGTTGAACGGGTCGTCAAGGCCGACCATCTCGGCCGTGCCGGGCATGAACTGGGCGATGCCCATGGCGCCGACCGGGCTGATCGCGCCCGGCTCGAACAGGCTTTCCTTCCACAGCAGCCGGGCAAAGAAATGCGGGTCGAGCCCGTGCCGCCCCGCCGCCCGCTCGATCGCCATGCAGACATCGGGAACATAGGTCGCGACCGAGATGCAGAACGTGCCGTCGTCGGTGCAGCGCAGCCGGTCCGAGAGGCGCGGCGCCCTGAGCCCATGCACCGCATCCACCGCCTCATAGGCCAGGGCGGGGCTCAGAACGGACAGCAGGGCGGCGACAAGGACCGGAACCAGACGGCGCATCGGGAACTCGAAACGAGGAAGGCTGCGCTCCAGATAGCAGGCAAGGCGCGGCTTGGGAACCGCGCCCGCGCGTTCATTCGGCCTTCTTGCCCTTGGCCTTGCCGGGCTTGCCGGAACCCTTCGGCCCGGACCCTGCCGCGGCCCCCGCCCCGGCAGGCTTCGCGGGCGTATCCCCGCCCTGCCCGGACAGTTTCGCGGCCTTGCGCGCGGCCTGCTTCTCGGCCTTGCGGGCGGTCTGGCGTTCGGACTTCTCCGCCTCCTTGGCGCGCTTCTTCTCGGCCTGCTCGGCCTCCTTCAGGCGCTTCTTCTCGGCCCGGTCCGCCTTGTCAGCGCCCGCGGGTGCCGGGGCTGGCGCGGCCGCGGCGCCGGCCTCGGACCCCGCACCCTCGCGGCGGCGCTTCTCGGCGGCGATGCGCTGCACCGCCTTGGCCAGCGTCTTGCGCATCGGCTCGTCGGCGGCGGCCTCCTTCATGGCGCGCAGCTCGCGCTGCAGCCCGGTCAGCGCCGCCGGCTCCAGCAGGCGCAGCGCGGCGGCCTGGGTCTGGGTCACGATGGCGTCGAGATCCCGCGATACGGCCGGACTCTGATCGGAAACGGTCATGGCATACTCCTGAAACACGCCTTGCGCGCGGAACCTGCCACGCCGCAGCGGCTCTGGCCAGCGCGAAACGCCCCGGCCTTGCGGACCGGGGCGTCGATTGGCGCATCGCTGGCGACAGGCGGTTACTGCGCGGCTTCGGCGGTCTCGACCGCGCCGCCGGCCGGGGCCAGATAGCCGTTCGGCTGCTCGACCAGCGGCCCTTCCAGCGCCAGGCTTTCGGCGCGGGTGCGCACCTTGACCTGGGTGCCGCTGGGGATCTCGTTGAACAGGTCCATGATGTCCTGATTGAACAGCCGGATGCAGCCGGCCGAGGTGGCCTTGCCGATCGAGGACGGGTCCATGGTGCCGTGGATGCGATACATGGTGTCGCGGCCGCCGCGATAGAGATAGAGCGCGCGCGAGCCCAGCGGGTTGTCAACCCCGCCCGACAGGCCGCCCTTCAGCGGGCCGTAAAGCTCGGGCTGGGTGCGCACCATATTGGCGGTGGGGGTCCAGCTGGGCCAGGCCTGCTTGCGGCCGATGGTGGCATTGCCCTGGAAGTTCTTGCCGGCCTGGCCGACCGCGACGCCATAGCGCATGGCCTGGCCATTGCCCTGCACGTGATAGAGGAAGCGCGCATAGGGATCGACGACGATGGTGCCGGCGGCCTCCGGGCCGTTATAGGCGACCTGCTGGCGGCGGTTGCGGTCGGTCAGATAGGCGGGGCGGACGGCGTGGATCTCGATCGGCTGGCCGCTCGGGCCCTCGTCGGTGCGGGCGCCATAGGGGCCCATGTCGACGGGCGCGGAGGTCGGGGTCTGCGAGGTCGGCGCGCAGGCGGCAAGGCCAAGGCCCAGGGCCAGCATCAGCGGTGCAAGGCGCATCGGTATTTCCCTTCGTAACGAGCCCCGTCCCGGCAGGGACGCGGCCGTGGCAGCGTGACATTGCGTCGCGGTCGCACCGGCACCGAGCAGCAGGCCAGACACGATCTTGACACGATTCGGATCGGTCCATCAGCCTTCGCGACCCGTCCGCCGTCAAGTGGCCGGCCTTTTCGCGGACGCAATCGTTACCGGACTGTTGCCGAATCGCGCGCCGTCAGCGGCTTGCGGGCGGGTGGCGGAACCTGCGCGGCGCAATCGGCGTTTTCCCGCCAGACCGGCTTTCCGCCGCCGCGGCGCGAAACCGCAAGCATGCAAAGGAAGCCTTCCCATGACTTTGACCGCTCTGCTCATCACCCTCATCATCGGCGCGATCGCCGGCTGGCTGGCCGGGCTGATCGTCAAGGGCCACGGCCAGGGCCTGCTGATGAACATCGTCGTCGGCATCGTCGGCGCGGTGATCGCCGGCTGGCTGTTCCCGATGCTGGGCATCGGCATGGCCGCCTCGGCCCCGATCCTGGGCACGATCATCTTCGCCACCATCGGCGCGGTGATCCTCTTGGCCATCATTTCGCTGATCAAGCGCGCCTGACCTGCGGCAGAACAGAAGCAAAGGGACCCGCGCGGGCCCCTTTTTCATGCGGCGGGATCAGGCGTTGGCCGGTTGCAGCACGCCCGGAGCGGCGGGTTTGCGGCCTTTCAGATAGCGGGCATAGCCCAGGTCCTCGGACTGGATGTCCGGCCGCCGCCCCGAGATCAGGTCGGCCAGCACCCGGCTCGAACCCGCGGACATGGTCCAGCCCAGCGTGCCGTGGCCGGTGTTCAGGAACAGGTTCGGGATCGGCGTCGCGCCGACGATGGGCGTGCCGTCGGGCGTCATCGGCCGCAGCCCGGTCCAGAACTGCGCCTTGTCGGGATCGCCCGCGCCGACGAACATCTCCGAAACCGATTTCGCCAGCGTGGCGCAGCGGCGCCGGTTCAGGCTCAGGTCGTAGCCGGCGATCTCGGCCAGGCCGCCGACGCGGATGCGGTCGCCCAGGCGGGTGATCGCGACCTTGTAGGTCTCGTCCATCACGGTCGAGATCGGCGCGCGGCTTTCGTCCTCGATGTCGATGGTCAGCGAATAGCCTTTCAGCGGATAGATCGGCAGCTTGATGTCCAGGGGACGCACCAGCAGCGGCGAATGCGGGCCCAGCGCCAGCACATAGCGGTCGGCCTGCATGCGGCCCTGGTCGGTGCGCACGGCGCTGATGCGGCCGCCCTCGGCTTCCAGCGCCTCGATGCCGACGCCCCAGCGGAAGGTCACGCCCGCCGCCGCCGCCATCTCGGCCAGGCGGTTGGTGAACTTGAAGCAGTCGCCAGTCTCGTCGCCCGGAAGGCGCAGCCCGCCGACGATGCGGTCGGCGGCCCCGGCCAGCCCCGGCTCGGCGGCGATGCAGCCGGCGCGGTCCAGCACCTCGAAGGGCACGCCGTCGGCCTTCAGCACTTCGATGTCCTTGCCGGCGCCGTCCAACTGCTCCTGCTTGCGGAACACCTGCAGCGTGCCCTGGGTGCGCTCGTCGTAATGGATGCCGGTCTCGGCCCGCAGCTCGCCCAGGCAATCGCGGCTGTATTCGGCGACGCGGACCATGCGGCTTTTGTTCACCGCATAGGCGGCCGAGGTGCAGTTGCCCAGCATCCGCGCCATCCACGAGAGGCGCTGCCAGTCCAGCCGCGGCTGGATCACCAGCGGCGCGTGGCGCTGGAACATCCATTTCAGCGCCTTCATCGGAATGCCGGGCGCCGCCCAGGGCGAGGAATAGCCGGGCGAGATCTCGCCGGCGTTGGCAAAGCTCGTCTCCAGCGCCGGGCCGGTCTGGCGGTCGATGACCGTGACCTCATGCCCCGCCTTGGCCAGATACCAGGCCGAAGTGACACCCAGAACGCCGGCCCCCAGAACGATGACTTTCATGTTCGCGCACCCTGTCGAAGAAGATTTCCGCAAAGATAGCAGCCGCGCCGGAAATGAAATCCCGAAGTTGCGGCGAAATGGCGCGGTATGCGCAAGAATCAATGCATCTTTGACTGATTTTCCGCAGCTTCTTCGGCGCATATCGGATATAACACAAGATATGGCGGATGGACGCGGAATCGGCGGCGGCGATTGCGGCCCGGGCTGGGGCTGCCTAAGGTTGGGGGCAAGCGAACCAGGTTACCCCGATGCCAGCGACTGCCCGCAAGAACCCCTTTGCCCCGTTCCGCCACCACGACTTCCGCCTGCTGTGGTCGGCGACGCTGATCTCGAACTTCGGCGCGCTGGTGCAGGCGGTGGGCGCGGCCTGGATGATGACGCAGCTGACCGACTCGGCCACGCTGATCGCGCTGGTGCAGGCCTCGAACACGCTGCCGATCATGCTGTTCGCGCTGCTGTCGGGGGCGCTGGCCGATATCCTGGACCGGCGCACGCTGCTTCTGGGGGCGCAGCTGTTCATGGCGGCGGTCTCGGTCCTGCTGGCGGTGCTGACCTGGCAGGGCTGGATGACGCCGCTGCTGCTCTTGTCGCTGACCTTCCTGATCGGGGTCGGCCAGGCGATCTACAACCCGCCCTGGCAGGCCAGCATGCAGGACCTGGTGCCGCGCGAGGACCTGCCGGCGGCGGTGTCGCTGAACTCGGTCGGCTTCAACCTGATGCGCAGCGTCGGGCCGGCGGTAGGCGGCATCATCACCGCGGCCTTCGGCGCCGCCGCCGCCTTCGCGGTAAACGCGGTCAGCTATATCCCGCTGCTGGGCGCGCTGGCGCGCTGGCATCCGGTCACGCCGCCGCGCACCACCACGCCCGAGCCCTTCGTCGCCGCCGTCGGCGCCGGGCTGCGCTATGTCGCGCTGTCGCCGAACCTGGTCCGGGTGATGTCGCGGGGCGCGCTTTTCGGCTTTTCCGCCATCGTCATCATGGCGCTGCTGCCGCTGGTCGCCAAGCAGAACCCCTCGGGCGGCTCGCTGCTGTTCGGCCTGTTGCTCGGCTGCTTCGGGCTGGGGGCGATCGGCGGCGCGCTGATCAACCCCATGGTGCGCGAGCGGCTGAACAACGAAAACGTCGTGCGCCTGGCCTTCGCGGCCTTCGCCGGCGCGGCGCTGCTGCTGGGGCTGACCGAACAGACCTGGGTCCACGCGCTGGCCATGCTGCCCGCCGGCGCCAGCTGGGTGCTGGCGCTGTCGCTCTTCAACGTCACCGTGCAGCTGTCGACGCCGCGCTGGGTGGTGGCGCGCGGGCTGGCGCTGTACCAGACGGCGGTCTTCGGCGGCATGGCCGCGGGCAGCTGGATCTGGGGCTCGGTCGCGAACAATTACAGCGTGAATACCGCGCTGATCGCCGCCTCGGTGCCGCTGATGCTGGGCGCCGTCGCCGGCTATTGGCTGCGCATCCCCGAGTTCGGCACGCTGGACCTGGACCCGGTGAACCGCTTTCGCGAGCCCGAGCTGGCGCTGGACCTGCGCGGCCGGTCCGGCCCGATCATGGTGATGATCGACTATGAGATCGACCAGGTGGACGTGCCCGAATTCCTGCGCCTGATGGCGCTGCGCCGCAATATCCGCCGCCGCGACGGCGCGCGCGGCTGGGCGCTGCTGCGCGACCTGGAACACCCCGAGCGCTGGACCGAAAGCTATCACATCGCCACCTGGGACGAATATGTCCGCCACAACCTGCGCCGCACCAAGGCCGATTTCCCGACCCATGAGGACCTGCACCGCCTGCATCGCGGCGCCGAGCCGCCGCAGGTGCATCGCATGATCGAGCGTCACAGCATCAGCCTGGACGACGACGTGCCGTTGATCGGCAAGATCGAGGTTCCTTGAACCTTATAGCCACCTTTACCGCCGCCCGGCCGCGGATTAGCGTTTGGCCATGCTGCGCTATGTGACCAGACGCCTGATCTCGCTTGGCCTGAGCCTGCTCGTGGCCTCGGCGCTGATCTTTGCGGTGGTGGAACTGGTGCCGGGCGACCCGGCCAGCTTCATGCTGGGCACCGGCGCGCAGCCCGAAACCGTCGCGGCGCTGCGCGAGCAGCTGGGCCTCGACCTGCCGCTGCCGCTGCGCTACCTGCACTGGCTCGGCGGCGTCGTGACCGGAGACCTGGGCCACAGCTTCACCTACAAGACCCCGGTGGCGGGGATGATCCTTGACCGGATGCAGGTCTCGCTGCCCCTGGCGCTGCTGGCGCTGGTGCTGGCGGTGGCGGTGGCGCTGCCCATCGGCATGTTCGCCGCCGGGCGCCGGGGCCGGGCGGCCGAGACGGCGGTGATGGGCGCGACCCAGATCGGCATCGCGCTGCCGAATTTCTGGTTCGCCATGCTCTTGGTGCTGGTCTTTGCGGTGAACCTGCGCCTGCTGCCCGCCGGCGGCTTTCCGGGCTGGAGCCACCCCGGCGCGGCGCTGAAATCGCTGATCCTGCCCGCCGTCGCGCTGGCGCTGCCGCAGGCGGCGATCCTGGCGCGGGTGCTGCGCTCGGCGCTGGTGGAAACGCTGGGCCAGGACTATATCCGCACCGCCCGCGCCAAGGGGCTGACCGCCGGGCAGGCGCTGTCGCGCCACGCGCTGCGCAATGCGCTGATCCCGGTGCTGACCATCCTCGGCATGCAATTCTCGTTCCTGCTGGCCGGGGCGATCATCATCGAGAACGTGTTCTACCTGCCCGGCCTCGGCCGGCTGATCTTTCAGGCCATCACCCAGCGCGACCTGATCGTGGTGCAGGGCGCGGTGCTGGTGCTGGTCGCCGCCGTGATCCTGGTCACCTTCCTGGTGGACCTCAGCTATGCGCTGATCGACCCGAGGCTGCGCAGATGAGGTGGTCCCTGATCTTCGGCGGCACCCTGGCCGGGCTGGCGCTGGCCGCGGCGCTGCTGTCCTTCGTCTGGACGCCGGGCGACGTCACGCAGATCGCCATCGCGCAGAAGCTGCAGCCGACCTCGGCCGCGCATTGGCTGGGCACCGACCATTTCGGCCGCGACATGCTGGCGATGATCATGGTCGGCGCGCGAACCTCGATCGCGGTGGCGCTGGTCGCCGTCGGCATCGGCATGGGCTTCGGCGTGCCGCTGGGCCTGCTCGCCGCCGCGCGCGCGGGCGGCTGGATCGACGAGATGGTGATGCGTGGCAACGACCTGGTCTTTGCCTTTCCCAGCCTGGTCATCGCCATCCTGATCACCGCGGCGCTGGGGCCGTCGGCGCTGAACGCGATCATCGCCATCGGCATCTTCAACATCCCGGTCTTTGCCCGGGTGACGCGCGGCGCGGCGCTGCCGATCTGGACGCTGGACTATATCCGCGCCGCGCAGGTGGCCGGCAAGGGTCGGGCCCGCATCAGCACCCAGCACATCCTGCCCAATATCGCCAACCTGCTGATCGTGCAGGCGACGATCCAGTTCAGCCTGGGCATCCTCGCCGAGGCCGGGCTCAGCTATGTCGGGCTTGGCGCACAGCCGCCCACCCCCAGCTGGGGCCGCATGCTGGCCGAGGCGCAGACCATGATCTCGCTGGCGCCGCATGTCGCCATCGTGCCGGGGCTGGCCATCGTGCTGACCGTGCTGGGGCTGAACCTCTTGGGCGATGGCCTGCGCGATGCGCTGGACCCCAGGCTGCGCAGGACCGCGCCATGATCGAGGTGAGCCGCCTGACCCTGCGCATCGGCCGGCACGAGGTCCTGCAAGGCATCGACCTGGCGCTGCCGCCCGGGCAGGTCACCGGGCTGGTCGGCGAATCCGGCTCGGGCAAGTCCATGGCGGCGCTGGCGATCATGGGGCTGCTGCCGCAGGGCGCGCAGGCCGGCGGCCGCGTCGATCTGGACGGCCGCAACCTGCTGGACCTGCCGGAAAGCGCCCTGTGCCGGATCCGCGGCAACCGCCTCGGCATGGTGTTCCAGGAGCCGATGACGGCGCTGAACCCGCTGATGAGCATCGGCGACCAGGTCGCCGAGGCGCTGCGCATCCACCAGTCCCTGCCGCGCGACCAGGCGCTGGCCCGCGCCCGCGACCGGCTGGACCGCGTCGGGCTTGCGGCGCCGCGCTTTCCGCTGACGCTTTATCCGCATGAGCTTTCGGGCGGCCAGCGCCAGCGCGTCGCCATTGCCCTGGCCATCGCCCAGCGCCCCGACCTGCTGATCGCGGACGAGCCGACCACGGCGCTGGACGTGACGACGCAGGCCCGCATCCTCGACCTGCTCAAGGGGCTGGTGCGGGACGAGCGCATGGCGCTGCTGCTGATCACCCACGACCTCGCGGTGCTGGCCGGCATCGCCGACCGCGTGGCGGTGATGCAGCGCGGCCAGATCGTCGAGCAGGGCCCGACCGAGGCGCTGTTCCGCGCGCCGGCGCACCCCTATACGCAGGCGCTCATCGCCGCCTCGACCCAGCAGGCGCGGCTGGTGCTGCCGCCCGCCCGGCCGCACCGCCTGCTGCAGGTCGAGGATGCGGTGCGCGACTATCCCCTGCCCCGCGCCGGCCTGACGGCGCCGCCGGGACGCCTGCGGGCCGTGGACGGGGTCAGCTTCGACATCGCCGCCGGGGAATCGGTCGGGCTGGTCGGCGAATCCGGCTGCGGCAAGTCCACCCTGACGCGGGCCATCCTGGGCCTCGATCCCTTGCAGGGCGGCCGCATCCTGCTGGACGGCCAGCCGGTCCAGGCCGGCCGCGCCATGGCGCCCGAGTTGCGGGCACGGATGCAGGTGGTGTTCCAGGATCCCTTCGGCAGCTTCGATCCGCGCTGGCGGGTCGAGCGGCTGGTGGCCGAGCCGTTCCACCTGACCGGCCTGCCGCGCGACTGGCGCGAACAGGTCGCCGAGGCGCTCTATGAGGTCGGCATCCCCGGCGACGCCATGCGCCGCTATATCCACGAATTCAGCGGCGGCCAGCGCCAGCGCATCGCCATCGCCCGCGCCCTGATCATCAGGCCGCGGCTGATCGTGCTGGACGAGGCGGTCAGCGCATTGGACGTGCAGGTCCGGGCGCAGGTGCTGGACCTGCTGGCGCGGCTGCGGGTCAGCCACGGGCTTGCCTATCTGTTCATCAGCCACGACCTGGCGGTGGTGCGCCAGGTCACCGACCGGGTGCTGATCATGCAGCAGGGCCGCATCGTCGAATCCGGCCCGACGCATCAGGTGCTGGAGGCGCCGCAGCACGCCTATACGCAAGGCCTGCTGGCGGCGAGCCCGCGCATCCCGGCGGCATGGCAGGCTCACATTCCCGCCAGCCCCCTTGCACTGCCCCCGCCCGGCCCATAACTGCTGCGGGCTTGTTCGAAGCGAGACGCAAGATGGAATCCAAGGCCCCAGACCCCGCGCCCGTTGGCGCCCGGAAAGCATTCCGCGGCGTCGCCGGCACCGGCCTGCCCGCCATGCCCGAATCACCGATTCCCGACCTGGCGCCGCGCAACCGCACCCCGGATCCGGCCCATCGTCACGCCAGGCCCGAGCCGGTCGAGGGCTGAAGCCCGTCGCTGCCAGCCCAGTATCTGCCGCCGCCGAGCGCATAAATGTATTGAATTTCTATGACAATTTCATGACCCGGCAAGGCCGGCGCCCTGAATGACAACAGGCCCTGCCTGCGGCAGAGCCTGTTGCTCCTCCCCTGTCATGGCGACCAGCCTCCCCGCGTGGTCGCCCAGGTATTCCGTTGTGGTCAGGCGCCGATCAACTCTGCCTGCCGCACGATCACTTGTGCCTGACGGATCGACGCGATGTCAACCAGTCTGCCCTTGTAGACGGTGGCGCCGGCGCCGGTTTTCGTGGCTTCTTCCATCGCGGCCAGGATCTCGCGCGCCTCGGTGACGGCCTTGTCGCTGGGCGAAAACACCTCGTTCGCTAGCGCCACCTGCTTGGGGTGGATGGCCCATTTCCCGACCATGCCCAGCGTGGCCGAGCGCCGCGCCTGCGCCCGGAAGCCCTCGTCGTCGCTGAAATCGCCGAAGGGGCCGTCGACCGGCAGCACGCCATGGGTGCGGCAGGCGGCGACGATCGCAGCCTGCGCCCAATGCCAGGGGTCGGACCAGTATTTCGCGCCCTCATGCGCCATGTAGTAGTTTTCCTGGGTGCCGCCGATGCCGGTCGTGGCCATGCCCATGCTGGCGGCGAAATCCGCGGCACCCAGGCTCATCGCCTGCAGGCGCGGGCTGCTGGCCGCGATCTCTTCGACATGGGCGATGCCGGCGGCGGATTCGATGATCACCTCCAGGCTGATGCGTTTCGAGCGGCCCTTGGCGGCCTCGATGGCGGTGACCAGCGCATCCACGGCATAGACATCGGCGGCATTGCCGACCTTGGGGATCATGATCTGGTCCAGCCGCTCGCCCGCCTGTTCCAGCAGGTCCACGACGTCGCGATACCAATAGGGCGTGTCGAGCCCGTTGATGCGCACCGACAGCGTCTTGTCGCCCCAATCGATGTCGCCGATGGCCTGGATGATGTTGCGGCGCGCCTGCGACTTGTCGTCCGGCGCCACCGAATCCTCGAGATCCAGGTTGATGACGTCGGCGGCCGAGCCGGCCATCTTCTGGAACAGCGCCTCGCGCGAGCCGGGGCCGAACAGCTGGCAGCGGTTCAGGCGGGCGGGTGCGGCGGGTTGCAAACGAAACGACATGGCTTGCCTTTCGGGTAAGGATATTTCAAAGGTGTCCCGCAAACCGATAGATAATTGCTGCGCCTGCATCAAGCCTGTTTTGCAGCCGCGAAAGGCCCTAGGCCGCGCCGCCCATCTTGACGCCCCGCCGCTTTGGGCGCAGGACCGCGCCAGCAGCCGTTGCGAATGGAGAGAATGATGACCCGCACCGTCTATCTGAATGGCGAATATCTGCCGGAAACCGAAGCCCATGTGTCGATCTTTGACCGCGGCTTCGTGATGGGCGACGGCGTCTATGAGGTTACGAGCGTGCTGCAGGGCAAGCTGCTGGATTTCGACGGCCACTGCTTGCGGCTGAACCGCTCGCTGGGCGAGCTTGGCATGAAGAACCCGCTGTCGCGCGAGGCATGGCTGGAGATCCATCGCAAGCTGGTCGAATTGAACGGCATCGACGAGGGCATGGTCTATCTGCAGGTCACCCGCGGCAATCCGGGCGACCGCGACTTCGCCTATCCGCCCGAGGGCACACCGCAGACCGTGGTGCTGTTCACGCAGGCAAAGCCGGGCCTGGCCGACAATCCGCAGGCCCGCCAAGGCATCCGGGTGATCTCGATACCCGACCTGCGCTGGGCGCGGCGCGACATCAAGACGGTGCAGCTGCTTTATCCCTCGATGGCCAAGATGGAGGCCAAGCACCGCGGCGTCGATGACGCCTGGTTCACCGAGGACGGTTTCGTGACCGAGGGCACCTCGAACAACACCTATATCGTCAAGGGCGGCAAGATCATCACCCGGCCGCTGTCGCAGGACATCCTGCACGGCATCACCCGCGCCTCGCTCTTGCGCTATGCCGCCGAGGCGCAGATGCAGATCGAGGAACGCCCCTTTACCATCGCGGAAGCGCAGGCCGCCGACGAGGCCTTCTTCACCTCGGCCTCGGCCTTCGTCATGCCGGTGATCGAGGTCGACGGCGTCACCCTGGGCTCGGGCCGGCCCGGGCCGGTGGCGACACGGCTGCGCGAGCTTTACCTGGAAGAATCGCTGAAGTCGGCGATCTGAGGCGGCGGCGCGCCGGGGGCTGTCTGCCCCCGGACCCCCGAGGGTATTTGCGGAACGAAGAAAAATGGAAAGCGCGGTCCGGGCAAGGGCCGCGCTTTTTCGCGTCAGGTGGCGGTGGCGCTGACCACGTCGATCGTGCCCACCGCGTCGACCAGCGTGTCGCGCAGCACCGCGACGGCATTGCCGTCCAGCAGCACCTGCACGTCATCGCCGTCCTGCTCCAGCGTATAGTCGCCCTCGCCGGCATAGCCCTCGGCCAAGGTGATGGTGATGGTATCGTCGGCGCTGTAGGTGATGACCGCCGCACCGCCCGCCTCGGAACTGAGCATATAGCTGTCGTCGCCGTCGCCGCCATCTACAAGGTCGTTGGCGCCGGCATGGATGGTGTCGTTGCCATCGCCGCCCAGCAGCGTGTCGGGCGCATCGGCATCGGAATCGTCGGGCGACAGGATCAGGTCGTCGTCCTCTTCGCCGTCGATAGAGACCGTGCCGCCATTGTCGGTGATGGTGTCGTCGCCGTCGCCGCCGGTGATCGCGTGATTGCCCAGGTTGGTGGTGATGCTGTCGTCGCCGTAACCGCCGTCGATGGTGTCGTCGCCCTCAGCCGCGCCGTCGTCCTCGGCGCCATAGAGGTCGTCGCCATAGCCCAGGTAGATCTCGTCGTCGCCGGCATCGGCGCTGACGCTATCGTCGCCATAGCCGGTCCAGACCAGGTCGTCGCCGGCGCCGGCATCGACGGAATCGTCGCCGTCATAGGACTGGATCGCGTCGTCGCCGGCGGTGCCGGTGATGGTCTCGGCCTCGTCCGTGCCTTCGATCAACTCGCGGTCGCCATAGGGATCGCCCGGATCGTCGGGGGCGTGGTCGTCGTCGTTGCTCGCCACCAGCGAGCCGATACCGACAAGGCCCAGAAGGCCCAGCATCAGGAAAATGGTCTGGTTCATCGTCGTTCTCCGAAGCGCTTGCCGGCACGATAGACCGGCCGCACCCCGGCCCGCAACCGGCGCCACAAGGTGTTTCTCCGTTTCGCAAATACCCCGCAGGGGGAGTCCGCCGCGCCAGCGGCGGGCGGGGGACGCGAAGTCCCCCCTTCAGTGCCCCAGGATCTGCGACAGGAACAGCTTGGTCCGCTCGCTCTGCGGGTTGTTGAAGAACTCGCGCGGCGTGTTCTGCTCGACGATCTGGCCCTGGTCCATGAAGATCACCCGATGTGCCACCGCCTGGGCGAAACCCATTTCGTGGGTGACGCAGAGCATGGTCATGCCATCCTCGGCCAGTTCGATCATGGTGTCGAGCACCTCCTTGATCATCTCGGGGTCCAAGGCCGAGGTCGGCTCGTCGAAGAGCATGATCCGCGGCCGCATGCAGAGCGCACGGGCGATGGCCACCCGCTGCTGCTGCCCGCCCGACAGCTGGCCCGGGTATTTCAGCGCCTGGTCGGGGATCTTGACCTTGGTCAGGAAATGCATGGCCGTCTCCTCGGCCTCGCGCCGGGGGATCTTGCGCACCCAGATCGGCGCCAGCGTGCAGTTTTCCAGGATGGTCAGGTGCGGGAACAGGTTGAAATGCTGGAACACCATCCCGACTTCGGAACGCACCTTGTCGATGTTCTTCAGGTCATGGGTCAGCTCGGTGCCGTCGACGATGATCTTGCCGGACTGGTGCTCCTCCAGCCGGTTGATGCAGCGGATCAACGTCGACTTGCCGGAACCCGAGGGGCCGGCGATGACGATGCGCTCGCCCCGGCTGACGGTCAGGTCGATGTCGCGCAGCACGTGGAAGGTGCCGTACCACTTGTTCAACCGGCTGATCTCGATGGCCGGGGTGTCGGTCTGGCTCTTGGCTTGCGTCTGCATGGGAAGGCCTCAGCGATGGTCGCGCTTCAGGCGGCGTTCGAGATACATCGAGTAACGCGACATGCCGAAGCAGAGGATGAAGAAGATCGAGCCGACGAAGATATAGGGCTCCCAATAGGCGCCCTTCCATTCGAAGCTCGCGCGGATGGTGTCGGCCATGGCCTTCAACGGGTCGAACAGCCCGACGAAGACCACCAGGGTGGTGTCCTTGAACATGCCGATGAAGGTCGAGACGATGCCGGGGATCGAGATCTTCAGCGCCTGCGGCAGCACGATCAGCCGCTGCGCCTTCCAATAGTCCAGCCCCAGCGCATCGGCGGCCTCGTATTGGCCCTTGGGCAGGGCGGCCAGCCCGCCGCGGATCACCTCGGCCATATAGGCGGCGGCGAAGAGCGTCACCATGATGATGACCCGCAGGATGATGTCGAAGCTGGTGCCCGGCGGCAGGAAGTAGTTGAGCAGCAAGGAGGCCACGAACAGGAGCGTGATCAGCGGCACGCCGCGGATGAACTCGATGAACATCACCGCCAAGAGCTTGATCACCGGCAGGTCCGAGCGCCGCGCCAGCGCCAGCACGATGCCCAGGGGCAGCGACAGGGCGATGCCGGCGACGCCGATGGTGATCGACAGCACGAAGCCGCCGAACTGGTCGGAACTGACCGGCTGCAGCCGCAGCGGCAGCATGCCGGCCAGCGCAGCGGCGACCGGCCCGGCCAGGAACAGCCACCACAGCACCGCCACCACGGCGGCCGCGGCGACGGCGAAAAGGCCGAAGCGCGCCCCTGCCCGCCAGACCCCGAAGCCGATGCCGAAACCCGCCAGCACGGCGATCTCGCTCCACAGCGAGCCGCCCCAGAGCAGCCAGACCGCCAGCAGCGGATAGACCAGGCTGGCCAGCAGCGCCCAGGCGGGCCGGGTCTCGATCAGCACCGCCCAGGCCAGCATCAGCAGGGCCATGCCAGCAAGCGCCGCCGTCGGCGCGCCCAGCACCAGGGCGATGGCAAAGCTCAGCACGGTCGCCAGCGCCAGCACGACGCGCCGCGCGCGCCGGCTTTCGGAAAACAGCACCGGGGCCAGCGCCAGGAACAGCAGGCCGAAGGCCAGCACCGGCCGCCAATACAGCGCCGCCGGATAGAAGCCGAAGACGAACTGGTTCCAGCGATGCTTGATCAGGGCGAAGCAGGCGCCCGTGGCGTCCGGCCCCCAGGTCTCGGCGATGATCTTGCGGCAATCGGCCATGCCATTGGCGTTCCAGACCGAATGCGACAGCCAAGGCCCGATGGTGCTGACCAGAAGCCACAGGATGCCGAGCCCGATCAGGGTCAGCACGATGTTGAGCGGCCCCGAGAACAGGTTCTCGCGCAGCCATTTGATCGCGCCGCGCTCGGTCACCGGCGGCGGCGCCGGCGGCAGCATGGTGTCGCGGACATAGGCGACGGTCTGGGCGTGGGTCTCGCTCATCTCACCGCTCCCTCAGCTTCACGCGACTGTTGAAGACGTTCATCCCGCCCGAGATCAGCAGGCTGAGAACCAGATAGATGCCCATCATCAGCACCATGCATTCCATCTCGCGCCCGGTCTGGTTCAGCGTGGTGCCGCCCAGCGTGCCGCGCAGGTCCATGTAGCCGACCGCGATGGCGAGCGAGCTGTTCTTGGTCAGGTTCAGGTATTGCGAGATCAGCGGCGGGATGATGACCCGCAGCGCCTGCGGCAGGATCACCAGCGACATGGTGCGGCGCGGGCGCAGGCCCAGGGCAAAGGCGGCCTCGGACTGGCCGCGGCTGACGGCCAGGATGCCGGCGCGGACGATCTCGGCGATGAAGGCGCCGGTATAGAGCGTCAGCGCCAGCCACAGCACCACCAGGGCGTTGTCCATGTTGATGCCCTCGGCGAAGTTGAAGCCGCGCAGCACCGGCGGGATCAGGTGCAGGCCGAACCACCAGGTCAGTAGCAGGAGCGGCACCGCGAACATCGCCAGCGTGATCCACCAGGTCGTCGGGCGCTTGCCGGTCGCGTCCTGGATGCGCTGCGCCCGGGTGCGCAGCAGCCGGTTGCCGATGAAGGCCAACACGATCACCGCGACATAGGCAACGAAGGCCCAACTGATCCCCTCGCGTCCCAGGGCGATGGTGCCCGGCGGGTTGGTCATGCCGAGCGAGGGGATGGCGGTATAGCGGTTCGTCGGCGCGATGGTGTCGAACAGGATCATGCTCGCGGCCGGGTTTTCGCCGCGATAGGCGTTGGGCGGCGGCATGACCTCGGTGAAGATCGCCAGGATCACCAGGATCCACAAGAGCAGCGGGATATTGCGGAACACCTCGACATAGACCGTCATCAGCCGCGCGATCAGCCAGTTCGAGGACAGCCGCAAGACCCCCACCAGCACGCCCACGATGGTCGCCGCGATACAGCCCAGAAGCGAGACCAGCAGCGTGTTCAGCAGCCCCACCACCGTGGCGCGCAGATGCGTGTCATCGGAATTATAGGGGATCAGCTGCTGCGGAATGTCATAGCCCGCGCGGCGGAACAGGAAGTCGAAGCTCAGCGTCTTGCCCATGGCGGACAGGTTGCGCAGCGTGTTGTCGATCAGCCAGCTGGCCAGCAGCATCACCAGGATGAAGACGATCGCCTGCAAGGTCAGCGAGCGATAGCGCCGATCATAGATCAGCATCGACCATCGGAATGGTGGATTGTCCACCCCCGGATAGGAAACCATGTTGTAACCCCCTGTGCCGGACGGGATGCGGGCCTTGTGGCCTCTGTGCGCCGGCGTCGTTCATGCGGCGGGCGGAGGTCTTGCGCCCCCGCGCCGCCCGTTCTTCAACCGCGATCAGCGGAAGGGCATGGCATACATCAGCCCGCCCTGGGTCCATTGCGCGTTCAGGCCGCGCGCCAGGCCGATGGGGGTCTGCTCGCCGATGGTGGCGGCGAAGATCTCGCCATAGTTGCCGCTGGCCTTGATGGCGCGCTTGGCCCATTCGGCGTCCAGGCCGATCATCTTGCCCAGCTCGTCGGTGGTGCCCAGCAGGCGCTGCACCTCGGGGTTGGTCGAGGATTTCGCCAGTTCCTCGATATTGGCCGAGGTGACGCCGTATTCCTCGGCCGCGATCAGCGCGAACAGCGTCCAGCGCGCGATGTCGCCCCAGTTGTTGTCGCCGTGGCGCACCGCCGGCCCCAGCGGTTCCTTCGAGATGATCTCGGGCAGGATGATGTGGTTTTCCGGGTCGGCGAAGCTGGCCCGCGTCGCGGCCAGGCCCGAGGCGTCGGTCGTATAGGCGTCGCAGGCGCCGGCCATGTATTGCTGCTCGCCCTCGGCGTTGCTGTCGATGTTGACCGGCTGATAGGTCATGTTGTTGGCCTTGAAGTAGTCGGCCAGGTTCAGCTCGGTCGTGGTACCGGTCTGGATGCAGATCGTCGCGCCCTCGAGCTCCTTGGCCGAGCTGACGCCCAGGTCCTTGCGCACCATGAAGCCCTGGCCGTCGTAATAGTTCACGCCGATGAAATCCAGCTTCAGGTCGGTGTCGCGCTGGAAGGTCCAGGTCGAGTTGCGCGCCAGCAGGTCCACCTCGCCCGAGCTGAGCGCCGTGAAGCGGGTCTGGCCGGTGGTCGGGACGTATTTCACCTTGGCCGGGTCGCCCAGCACCGCGGCGGCCACGGCCTTGCAGAAGGCCACGTCGAAGCCCGACCAGTTGCCGTTCGCATCGGGGGCGGCGAAACCGATCAGGCCGGTGTTGACGCCGCAGTTCAGCACGCCGCGCGACTTCACCTCTTTCAGCGTGTCGCCTTCGGCGGCCATGGCACCCGAAGCCGCAAGGGCCAGCGCCGTAACCGAGCCGAAGAGTGCAGTATGTTTCATGAATTTCCCCTCTGTTGTTCCCGGGTCGGGTCACGGGTCCATCCGCAGACTGCCCGTGGCGAGCCCGTGTTGAAGGGGGCCAGGACTGCCCCCCTTGCAGGCATTGTGCCGATGCAGGGCGAAGCGTCAAGAAAGAAGAAAAACGATCTCCTCAGCGCCGGCTGAGCTGCCAGAAACGCTCAGAATCGCGCATGGCGGCCAGGCGGGCGGCGGCGGCCGCGTCGGCCTCCTCGTCGCGGCCCCAGCGTTGCGCCTGAAATTCCTCGTCAATTCGCGACAGGGCATGGGCGGTTTCGGCGTCGATGCGGCCGCGGATCACCGCCAGCCCCAGCACCAGCGAGCCGGGCAGCGTCACCAGATCGTGCAGCGCCGTCAGCCCGAAGGCATCCAGCGCCGCGACCTCGGCATGCAGTTTCAGCAGCGCCGCCGGATCCTGCGGCACCGGGATGACGCCATGGGTGATGCGCAGGGGCGCGCGCAGCTCGGTCGCGGCCCAGTCGATCAGCGGATCCCAGCCCTCGGCCTGGGCGCGGGCCAGCTCCTCGGGCGCGTCGGCGCGATAGGACAGAAGATCGGTGCCGCCGTATTCGGCCAGCATGGTGGCGACGTCATGGAACTGCGGCGCCACCTTCTCGATGGCGGAATTCGCCGCGCGGGTCAGCGGCATGCGGTTCGGGTCGATCACGTCGGCCTGGGCGTCCCATTCCGCGGCGAGGGCGCGGGCCAGCGCCTCGGTCGGCAGGACCAGGGGCTGCTTGCCGGGGGTGCGCAGCGGGCGGTCGTCCAGCACCACCTCCCAGCCCGCGCCGGCCGGCCGCACCGAGGCGGCCTTCCAGAATCGCCGCGCCTTCCATTCGCTCATGGTTGCCCTCCTTCGGCCCAGTCCAGCAGCGCCAGCGTCAGATTGGCATAGTCCGGCGCGATCAGCACCGCCCCCGCCGCCCGCAGGTCGGACGCTGAATGAAACCCCCAGCCGACGCCATAGCCCGCCACCCCGGCCGACTGTGCCATCGCCATGTCAAAGGTGCTGTCGCCCACCATCACCGCGCGGCCCGGCGGCACGCCGGTTTCGGCCAGCGCGCTTTGCAGCATCGCCGGATGCGGCTTGGAGGGATGGCCGTCCGCCGTCTGCCGGGTCGCGAAACGATCCGTCAGCCCGTGCGCCGCAAGGATCGCCACCAGCCCCCGCATCGGCTTGCCGGTGGCGATGCCCAGCGTGACCCCCCGCAGCCCCGCCAGCGTGTCGAGGCAGTCCAGCGCACCGGGATAGAGCTGCGGCAGATGCCCGGCCTCGCGCGAGGCGATGAAATGGCGGCGATAGCCCTCGACCACGCGGTCGCGCAGTTCGGGGGCGGCGGCGGGCAGCAGGTGCGCCACCGCGACCGGCAGCGACAGGCCGACGATGGACAGGATCGTCGCCCGCTCCATCTGCGGCAGACCGGCGGCGCGCAGCCCGGCGTTCATCGACTGGACGATCTCGTCCTGGCTGTCGATCAGCGTGCCGTCCACGTCAAAGACGACCAGCCGCATTACGCCTCCTCGAACGGGTCTTCGGGCACGTCGTTTTCCGACCAGCCGAGCGTGTCCCAGGTGCGCCGCATGTGATCGGGCAAGGGCGCGGTGACGGTGACCGGCTTCTTGCTGATCGGGTGCTCGAAGCGGATCATCCGGGCGTGCAGGTGCAGCTTGCGGCTGATCTCGCCGCCCAGCTGGGCGCCCCAGCCGTCGCCCAGGTTCTCCTGCCCCGAGCCGCCATATTTGCCGTCGCCGACGATCGGGTGGCCGATCTCGGCCATATGGGCGCGCAACTGGTGGGTGCGGCCGGTGACCGGCACCATGGCGGCCCAACTGACCCGGCCGCCAAGCGCCGACAGCACGGCGTAGTCGGTATGGGCGCGCTTGGCGCCCTCGGTCGTCGCCACCTCCGAAGGATGGACGGCGACCATCTTCTCGCCTTCGCCCATGCGGCCGCGGCCCGGCGCCTTCACAAGACCGTATTTGATCGAGCCCATGCGCGGATGCGGCACGCCCGCCACCGCCGCCCAATAGATCTTGCGGGTCAGCCGGTGCCGGAACGCCTCGGACAGCGCGCGGGCAATGCGGTCGGTGCGCGCCAGCAGCAGGACGCCCGAGGTGTCCTTGTCCAGCCGGTGCACCAGCTTCGGCCGGTCCTTGTAGCCGAACATCAAGGCCTCGGTCAGCCCGTCCACATGGCGATCGCCCTGGCCGCTGCCGCCCTGCGAGGGCAGGCCCGGCGGCTTGTTCAGCGCGATGATATGCTCGTCGCGCCACAGCACGCAGGACTGGATCATCTCGGCATCGGATTGCTTGACGCGGGCCTTGGGCGTCGGCGCCGGCGCCTCGCCGTCCGGGATCGGCGGGATGCGGATCTCCTGGCCCGCCTCGATGCGGGTATTGGCCTTGACCCGGCCGCCGTCGACGCGCAGCTGGCCGGTGCGGCACATCTTTTCCACCGCGCCCTGCGTCAGCTGCGGGAACCGCTTCTTCAGCCAGCGGTCGATGCGCTGCTCGCCCTCGTCGGCGCCGATGCGGAGGATCTGCACGCCGCTCATGCGAAGATCCCCCGGCCAAGCGCCAGGCCCGCCGCCACCGCTGCCAGCGACAGCAGGACCGAGGCCGCCACATAGCCCAGGGCCAGCCCCGCCGCGCCGCGTTGCCACAGGGTCAGCGCGTCCAGGGAAAAGGCGGAGAAGGTGGTGAAGCCGCCCAGCACGCCGGTCAGCAGCAAGGGCGCCAGATGCTGGCCGCCCCGCAGCGCCAGGACCGAGGCCAAAAGCCCCATGGCAAAGCAGCCGGCGATGTTCACCGTCAGCGTGCCCAGCGGCAGGCCGGTTACGCGCCCGGCCAGGATGTTGACGCCGTAACGCGCCATCGAGCCCAGGGCGCCGCCAAGCGCGACCTGGAGGAATGTGTGTTTCATGCTTTGCCCTCTGTCTGCCGCTTCTGCCGCAGGCTGGCGAACCATTCAACGCGCTTTTTCAGGTCGCGCTCGAATCCGCGCTCGACCGGCAGATACAGCACCGGCCGCTTCATCCCGTCCGGGAAATAGTTCTGGCCCGAGAAGGCGTCCTCGGCATCATGGTCATAGGCATAGCCGGCGCCATAGCCCTGGTCCTTCATCAGCCCGGTCGGCGCGTTCAGGATATGCGCCGGCGGCATCTGGCTGCCCGACTGGCGCGCCAGCGCCCGCGCGCCCTTGTAGGCGACATAGCCGGCGTTGGATTTCGGCGCGAGCGCCAGATAGATCACCGCCTGCGCCAGCGCGAGCTCGCCCTCGGGGCTGCCCAGGCGCTCGTAAAGCGCCCAGGCGTCCAGGCAATGGCGCTGCGCGGCCGGGTCGGCCAGGCCGATGTCCTCGACCGCCATGCGGGTGATGCGGCGCGCAAGATAGCGCGGGTCCTCGCCGCCCTCGAGCATGCGCGCGAACCAGTAAAGCGCCGCGTCGGGGTCGCTGCCGCGCACGGATTTGTGCAGGGCCGAGATCAGATTGTAATGCTCGTCGCCCGACTTGTCGTATTTCGCCGCCCGCCGCATCAGCCGCTGCGACAGCTGGCCGGGGTCGAGCTTGCCGGTGATCTTCCAGGCCATGACCTGCTCGATCAGGTTCAGGGCGGCGCGGCCGTCGCCATCCGCCATCTCCAGCAGCCGGTCGCGGGCCTCGGCGGTCAGCGGCAGGGCGCGGCCCAGCTCCTGCTCGGCGCGCTGCGCGAGGCGTTCCAGATCGGCAAGGCTCAACCGCTCCAGCACGATGACCTGGGCGCGCGACAGCAGCGCGGCGTTCAGCTCGAAACTGGGGTTCTCGGTGGTGGCACCGACCAGGGTGATGGTGCCGTCCTCCATATGCGGCAGGAAACTGTCCTGCTGCGCCTTGTTGAAGCGGTGGATCTCGTCCACGAACAGCAGCGTGCCGCGGCCCTGGCTGCGGCGCAGCCGGGCGGCGTCGAAGACCTTGCGCAGTTCCGGCACCCCGGAAAAGATCGCCGAGATCTGCACGAAGGCCAGGGCGGTCTGCTGCGCCAGCAGCCGCGCGATGGTGGTCTTGCCGACCCCCGGCGGTCCCCAGAGGATCAGCGACGACAGGCTGCCGGCCGCCAGCATGGCGCCCAGCGGTCCCTCGGGGCCAAGCACCTTGTCCTGGCCGATGACGTCGGAAAGCCGTGCCGGACGGATCCGGTCGGCCAAGGGGCGCGTCGCGTTGCGCGCAGGTTCGCCCTCGGCGGGCGCGGTGTCGAACAGGTCTGCCATGCGGGCGGTATGTTACGCCGCCCGCATCACCTGCGAAAGGCCCTCCTCCTGGCGGCGGGCATCAATGCATCTTGGTCGCCAGGTTGATCGAGACGCATTGGAAATAGCCGTCGTCGATCCAGATCACCGGGCCCATGGCCTGCGCGTCAAGGCCGCAGGGCTTGAGCCAGCGCGGCCAGGTCGAGGCGACCAGGCAGACGAGCCGCGTCGCCCCCAGCGCACGGGCCGAGTTGGTCATTTCCTGCACCAGGGCCAGCTGCACCCGGCGGCGGTCGCGCTGCGGGATGGTGTGGTCGACGAAGAGCCGGCTGGCCTCCCAGGTGCCCGGCTCGACCGGCGCGGGGCCGTCGAGCAGGTTCTGCGGGATCGAGCCGCCCAGCAGGTCCAACTGCGCGTCGCGGATCATGTAGGAATACATGCCGCAGCTGGCCGTGGTGGGCGTCAGCCGCACGCCGGCCATCACCCGGCCATGCTCGTGGATCGCGACCCAGCGGCTCATGGGCGTGTCGTACTGGTCGAACTCCATGTCGTCCGTCTGGGGCAGGTTCCAGCGCTTCTGGACGATGAAGCTCTGCTTGCGGGCGCGGAAGATGTTCGCGAAGAGTTCGCCGTGGTTGTGCAGGTTGGCGAAGGAAAGTGTGGTGGTCTGCATTGGTCTTCTCCTGGGGTTTGTGGTGGTGGTGGCCCCCAGGTGTAAACCGCAACGGTGGACGGACCGTTTATAGCAAGCGGTAGTCCTTGGCCCGTTGCAGCGCCTCGGCAGTCGTGCGCGCCATCAGTCTTTCACGCGCCGAAATGAGACGAGCCTTGAATGCGCTTTCCGTAATACCAAGTTTGGCAGCCGCCGCTGCATGACGATCCCCCTCTGCGATACACCGAAGGGCCTCTTGCTGAGCCTTCGTCAGGCTCTCCGGCGGCTCCGTGATCTCGTGAAGCCGGCGTAGCGTGGTCGAGATCGCTTCGATCTCGTCATCCGTGAATTCCCGTTTGTCATGGGCGAAGTCGGCGATGGTGCGCGACTTGATCGGGCCATGGGCGACCGCCAGCCCGTAGCGCAGCCCGTGATCCGCCGCATCCTGCAGGATGGAAAACGGGTCGGGAATCGGCAGCACGCTCCACCGGCAGGTGCCGGTGGTCGAGAAGCCCCAGGCGATGGTGGGGTCGCGGAGCGCATAGGCCCGCTCGGAATAGCGCTGCGCCCATTCCTTGTTATAGGTCTGGAACTGCATCAGCGGTGCAGCGAAGCGAATGTGAAGCCCGATGAAATACCCCGCGGGAGCGAGCTTTTTCAGCTTGGCGAGTGCTGCATTGATTTCCGCGCGAGATGACATGACTTTTTGGACAGATTGCGTTTTTTCAGGGTTACCACGAAAAATGGCACGGTTCGCAATGTATTCAAGCAATACCGTGCTTGTACGCGACGTTTTTCGGGACGCCGCAGGGTCACCCTGCCGGCGCAACCATCCTTACCTGCATGGTGCGCCAAAAGGCAAGCGCCCGGCCGGAAGCACAATTCCCGTTAGTTTTCTGCGCCCGCACGCTCAGCCAGGGGGTGAAAGCCCTTCGCACCCACCCTGCCCCGGGTCGGAAAGTTTCGCTTTCATGTGGCAAAAATGCCCGCAGCCATCGACTGGCTGCGGGCATGAACCTTCGCTTAACCCTAAGTAAGAGTTAATTTTCTTACGATTCGTCGGCGGCCGATTCGGCTTCCAGGCGGGCGTGGTCGGCGGCACCCTTGGCCGAGGGATCGCGGTCGACCAGTTCGATGATCGCCATCGGCGCCATGTCGCCATAGCGGAAACCGGCCTTCAGGATGCGGACATAGCCGCCCTGGCGGTCCTTGTAGCGGGCGCCGAGAACATCGAACAGTTTCGCGACATGCTGGTCTTGTTTCAGCTGCGCATCGGCCTGACGGCGGGCGTGCAGATCGCCGCGCTTCGCCAGCGTGATCAGTTTCTCGACGATCGGGCGCAATTCCTTGGCTTTCGGCAGCGTGGTCTTGATCTGCTCGTGCTCGATCAGCGAGCCGGCCATATTGGCGAACAGCGCCTTGCGGTGTTCGTGGGTGCGGTTGAGGCGGCGGTAGCCACGGGCGTGACGCATGATTGATCTCCTATGACGTCTTTTGCTTTGTCCGGCAGCCCATGCGTGCGGGCCGCTCTCCTTGGGGCGGGATTGCCCAGATTTCCGGGGGCGCGCATCGCGTACACCGCGCGTACACAGGCCGTGCACCGGGCGTATGACGCCCCCGGATAGTTCTTAGAACTGGTCGTCGAAACGCTTGGCCAGGTCCTCGATGTTCTCCGGCGGCCAGTCCACGACATCCATGCCGAGGTGCAGGCCCATGCCCGAGAGCACTTCCTTAATCTCGTTCAGCGACTTGCGGCCGAAGTTCGGGGTGCGCAGCATCTCGGCTTCGGTCTTCTGGATCAGGTCGCCGATATAGACGATGTTGTCGTTCTTGAGGCAGTTCGCCGAACGCACCGACAGCTCCAGCTCGTCGACCTTCTTCAGCAGGCGCGGGTCGAATTCCAGACCGTCCTCGGCATCCGAGCGGGTCGCGGTTTCCGGCTCGTCGAAGTTCACGAACACCGAAAGCTGGTCCTGGATGATGCGCGCGGCATAGGCCACGGCGTCTTCCGGGGTCAGCGAACCGTCGGTTTCGACCTTCATGGTCAGCTTGTCATAGTCCAGCACCTGGCCCTCGCGGGTGGGCGTGACTTCGTAGCTGACGCGCTTGACCGGCGAGAAGATGGCGTCGATCGGGATCAGGCCGATGGGCGCGTCCTCGGGACGGTTCTTGTCGGCGGCGACATAGCCCTTGCCGTTCGCCACGGTCAGTTCCATGTGCAGCTCGGCGCCGTCGTCCAGGTGGCAGACGACGTGGTCGCGGTTCAGGATGGTGATGCCGGCGGTTTCCTGGATGTCGCCGGCCTTGACCTCGCCCGGGCCCTTGGCCGAGAGCGTCAGGCGCTTGGGCGCGTCCACGTCCATCTTCAGCGTCACGCCCTTGAGGTTCAGGACGATGTCGGTCACGTCCTCGCGCACGCCGGGGACGGACGAGAATTCATGCAGCACATTGTCGATCTGCACCGAGGTGATGGCCGCGCCTTGCAGCGAGGACAGCAGCACGCGGCGCAGGGCGTTGCCCAGCGTCAGGCCGAAGCCGCGCTCGAGCGGTTCCGCCACCACGGTGGCGACGCGGGACGAATCGGCGCCCGGCTTGACTTCAAGCTGGGTGGGCTTGATGAGTTCGGCCCAGTTCTTGTGGATCATGCGTTTGCCTCCATACCAGTTCCCGACCCATGACCATTGGCCGGAAACGCCCGAGGTGAAATGCGAAAAGCGCGCCCCGCACGGGACAGCCCCGCGCGGAACGCGTCAAAATCCCGAAGGTTCAGACCCGGCGGCGTTTCGGCGGACGGCAGCCGTTATGCGCGATCGGGGTCACGTCGCGGATCGCCGTGATGTTGAAGCCGACGGCGGCCAGCGCGCGCAGCGCCGATTCGCGGCCCGAGCCGGGGCCCTGGACTTCGACTTCCAGCGTGCGGACGCCGTGTTCCTGCGCCTTCTTGCCGGCGTCTTCGGCGGCCATCTGCGCGGCATAGGGGGTCGATTTGCGCGAGCCCTTGAAGCCCATGGTGCCGGCCGACGACCACGAGATCGCGTTGCCCTGCACGTCCGAGATCAGGATCTTGGTGTTGTTGAAGGACGAGTTCACATGCGCCACGCCGGTGGCGATGTTCTTGCGTTCCTTGCGCTTGATACGGGTTTTATCGCGTGCCATGTCCGTTCCCCCTTATTTCTTCTTGCCGGCGATGGGCTTCGCCGGGCCCTTGCGGGTGCGGGCATTGGTGTGGGTGCGCTGGCCGCGGACCGGCAGGCCGCGACGGTGGCGCAGGCCACGATACGAGCCCAGGTCCATCAGGCGCTTGATGTTCATCTGGGTTTCGCGGCGCAGGTCGCCTTCGACGGTATAGTTGGCGTCGATATATTCGCGGATCTTCAGAACCTCGGCATCCGAGAGCTCGTTCACGCGGCGGGCCGGCTCGATGCCGACGGCGGCAACGATCTCATCGGCGAATTTCGGGCCGATCCCGTGGATATAGGTCAGTGCGATCGGGACGCGTTTCCCGGTCGGAATGTTGACGCCAGCAATACGAGCCACGCGTTTTCCTTTTCCTTGTTGCGGTTCCGTAGCACCGGAACCTTTTTTCACAACCAAAGACCCGAAAGCATCGCCTTCGGGCCTTCAACGGCCACCCCTCGCGAGGTGATTCTCATGCGAGATGCTGCGAATTAAGGGATTCGCGCCGGGGCGTCAACCCCGGCCCGCCTCCTTGTCGAGGATGGCGCCGATCTGGGCCGCCACCGCGTCCATCGCCGCCATGCCGTCGACATGGCGCAGCTGGCCCTTGGCGTAGTAATAGCCCAAGAGCGGCGCGGTCTTCTTGTAATATTCGCGCAACCGGTCGGCAAAAACCTCGGGCGTGTCGTCCGGCCGCACCGGCTGGCCGGCGGCGCGCATCTCGTCGGCGCGCTTGACGATGCGCGAGACCAGCGCCGCGTCGTCCACGCGCAGCTCGATGGCCGCGTCGATGCGCTGGTCCATCTCGGCCATCAGCGCCTGCAGCGAATCGGCCTGGGCCAGGGTGCGCGGGAAGCCGTCGAAGATGAAGCCCTTGCCGCCCTGCCCCAGCTTTTCGCGGATCAGGCCCACGACGATCTCATCCGTGACCAGCTCGCCCCGGTCCATGACCTCGGCCACGCGCTTGCCCATCTCGGTGCCCGAGCTGCGGGCCTCGCGCAGCATGTCGCCGGTGGACAGCTGCACCAAGCCGCGTTCCTGGATCAGACGCTGGGCCTGGGTGCCCTTGCCGGCGCCGGGCGGGCCCAGCAGAATGATGTTGATCGCCATGTAATCGTCCCTCTCCTACCCTTTTGGTGGGCTTAACCCCTCAGCGACGTGCCGGCGCCTTGCGCGGCTTGGCCGCGCCGGGCTTGCCGCGTTTGCCGCGCAGCTGCGATTTCTCGATCAAACCTTCGTATTGATGGGCAAGCAAGTGGCTTTGCACCTGGTTGATCGTATCCATCACGACACTGACCACGATCAGAACGGAAGTCCCACCAAAGTAGAAGGGGATCGCCAGCTGGTGCCGGATCACCTCAGGCAGCAGGCAGACCGCGGCCAGATAGGCCGAGCCGATGACCAGCACCCGGTTGACGACATAGGTCAGGTAATCCTCGGTCCGCTTGCCGGGCCGGATGCCCGGGATGAAGCCGCCCTGGTTCTTCAGGTTCTCGGCCACGTCATCGGGTTTGAAGCTGACGTTGAAGGTGTAGAAATAGGCGAAGAACACGATCATCGCCGCGAAGAACACCAGATACAGCGGCTGTCCGGGGCCGAAATAGGCCAGGATCGTCGACATCACCGGGCCGGTCTGGTTGCCCGAGAAGGTCGAGATGGTGATCGGCAGCAGCAGGAGCGAGCTGGCGAAGATCGCCGGGATCACGCCGGCCGGGTTGACCTTGATCGGCAGGTGCGAGGACTGGCCGTCATAGATCTTCATCCCGACTTGGCGGCGCGGATACTGGATGTGGATCTTGCGCAGGGCGCGTTCCATGAACACCACGAAGGCGATCACGGCCACCACCATGACTATCACCCCCAGGATCACCGGGGTCGAGACGGCACCGGTGCGGCCCTGGGCCAGGAACTGCGCCAGATGGCCCGGGATCTCGGCCACGATGCCGACGAAGATGATCAGCGAAATGCCGTTGCCGATGCCGCGGGCGGTGATCTGCTCGCCCAGCCACATCAGGAACATGGTGCCGCCGACCAGGGTGATGACCACCGAGGCGCGGAAGAACAGCCCCGGCTCATGCGCGAGGTTGCCGTGCTCCAGGCTGACCGCAAGACCCCAGGCCTGGAACAGCGCCAGCGCCACGGTGCCGTAGCGGGTATACTGGTTGATCTTCTTGCGGCCGGTCTCGCCCTCTTTCTTCAGCTGCTCGAGCGCCGGCACCATCGAGGCCATCAGCTGCACGATGATCGAGGCCGAGATATAGGGCATGATCCCCAGCGCGAAGACCCCCATCCGCCCCAGCGCGCCGCCGGTGAACATCGAAAGGATGCCGCCGATGCCGGCCTGGGCCTGGTCCATGAAGTTGCGCAGGCTCGCGCCGTCGATGCCGGGCACCGGGATATAGGTGCCGAGGCGATAGATGATGAGAAGACCAAGCGTGAACCAGATCCGCTGGCGCAGCTCGGTCGCCTTGCCGAGCGCGCCCCAAGACAGGTTCGCGGCCATCTGTTCTGCGGCTGACGCCATTGATGTGCCCCTTCATGGCAGCGCCGCCGGATCGTTTTCCGATCCCGCGGCGCTAAGGAAAACTTGGATAGCTATCTATTGGGCGCGGGCGGCCCCTTCAACAGCTTATTCGGCCGCGGCTTCTTCTTTCGCCGCGCGGGTGACGGTGATCTTGCCGCCGACCTTCTCGATCGCCTCGGCGGCGGCTTTCGACGCGCCGGCGACGGTCAGGGTCAGGGCAGCCGTCAGCTCGCCCTTGGCCAGCACGCGCACGCCGTCCAGCTTGCGGCGGATGACGCCGGCCGCGACCAGCGCGTCCTCGGTGACCTCGGCTTTCGCGTCCAGCTTGCCGGCATCGACGAAGGCCTGCAGCTGGCCCAGGTTCACCACGGCGAAGTCCAGGCGATTCGGCTTCGAGAACCCGCGCTTCGGCAGGCGACGATAGAGCGGCATCTGGCCGCCTTCGTAGCCGTTCAGCGCGACGCCCGAGCGCGAGGTCTGGCCCTTGATGCCACGGCCGGCGGTCTTGCCCTTGCCCGAGCCCGGGCCGCGCGCGACACGTTTCTTCTTGCGGTTGGCGCCTTCGTTGTCGCGAATCTCATGCAGTTTCATATCGCTTCTCCTTGAGCCGGAAGCGCCCCATGAAGCGTAAGGGGGCGGACACGGCGTTTCTTGCTTGTTGAGTCGGTCCCGCAGGACTGGTGCTGGCTATAGAAATAGAGGCGCGCGGTCAAGACGTCTCGCGGGCGGACCTGCGCGCCTTGAGCCGATCGACCAGCCCCTTATGCTGATAGAGCGCGCGCAGGATTTCCTGTGCGAGCTCGACGGAAAGCTCGGATTCCTCGCGGTCGATATTCTGATATACCTTGGCTTCGATATGGGCAGCATCATTGCCCAACGCCTTGAGCTCATCCATCGCATCGAACAGGTCGGCGGGCAGAGTAATCTTCGCTCGGAGGGCCTCAAGCCGAGCATGAAGCGTTCTCCCTTCAGCACCAGAGGCTTCGCAGAGTTCTTCAAGCAAACGTCTCACCATCATCACAGAGGCGCGAAAGGCTCCGGCAGCGTGACAATGGATCGCCTCACGCAGGGTTTCTACCAGATTGGCAGGCAGACCTGATGGGTCAAAGGCCAAAACCTCGGGGGGATGAAGCACATGATTTGAACGGTCTAGGGACAGCGTGAACACAATGCCGTGGCAATCTTCGTTCGGGCACTGCCGAATAGCTGCGGTCAGATGCTCGGACTGCAAATCGGGCGACGGTGGGTCCAGCAGTTCTTTCATGTATCGAAGGCCGGAATAGGCGAAAAACGTGCCTCGCACGCCGCAATGCGGACAGCGCACTGCTATCGCGCGATCCATAAGTAAAGCTTGAGCGTCCAGCGGACCTTCGGTCAAATAAGGATTGGCTCGCTTGAACAGGGTCTTGTGTTGCATTCTTTCGCCGACCTTCTATGTCGCAGTCGCATTCTGGGGACCGTCCACCGCGCCTTGCCAGCTAAAACTCGATCCACGTCCCCAGCTTCACCGCCCGTTCCCCTTCCCCGGTCAGCGGCTCGATCAGCCCCAGCTCCAGCTTGGCCGGACCCCAGAGGTCGCGCACCGCAGAGATCGCCAGCTTGCCCGAGAAGCCGGTATCGTCGCGCTGCTCGAAGCGGAACTGGTTGATCAGCATCAGATCGTCGCGCGCGTGCCAGCCCAGGGTCAGGTCCAGCTTGTGCGTGGTCTCGGGCGTCAGATAGGTCGGGTCCTCCCAGATCACATTGGGCTCCTCGGGGTATTCGCGGGTGATGGCGGCGAGTTTCGAGCGGGTCTCGACCGCGAGCCAGCCGCCGCCGGGGATGCGGCGCAAAAGCGGGATGCTGTCGAAGCCCCTGCCCCAGGCCGTCACCATCTGCCCCATCGGGTGATAGCGGCCGTCGCGCCGGATCGCGCCAAGGCCGAGCGACACCGCCCAGCGGTTCGGCCCCTCGGCCCGGCCGAGCGCGCGCTGCCACCAGAGAAGCAGCGTGGTCTCGTCCCGGGTCCGGCCCAGTTCCAGCCCCAGCGTGTTGCGCGGGCCGAGACCGTATTCGGCGTAAAGCCCGCTGTGGCGATTGTCGTCGCGGTCATGCTCGACCGAAAGCGCGGCGAAGAAACCGCCGGGGTCGCGCGCCCAGGGGCCGGCCGCGGCGGCCGAGGCCAGCAGCCACAGCGCCGCCAGACAGCAGATTATGCCGCGCATGTCCTGTCCTTTCACTCCCGACCCGACGCCAGACTAGGCGCGGCGTGGTTAGCAAAAGGTTAACGCGGCAAAGAAAAACGCGCCCCGGATTGCTCCAGGGCGCGTTTCCATGAAACCGGGGCTGAAATCAGCCGCGTTCCTCGATGATGGTGGCCAGATGCGGGATCTTGGCGACCATGCCGCGCACGGCCGGGGTGTCTTCCAGCTCGCGGGTGCGGTTCATCTTGTTCAGGCCCAGGCCCTTCAGCGTCTCGCGCTGGATGGCGGGGCGGCGGATCGGCGAACCGATCTGCTTGACGACGATGGTTTTGGCCATTGTTGCCTCTCCTTACGCTTCGACAGCGGCGTCAGCCGGCTTGTCGTTCGAGGGCAGGATCTCGGCCACTTTCTTGCCACGACGCTGGGCGACGTTGCGGGGCGAGGCCTCTTTCTTGAGACCGTCGAGCGTGGCGCGGATCATGTTGTAGGGGTTCTGCGAGCCCTGCGATTTCGCAACGACGTCCTGAACGCCCAGCATCTCGAACACGGCGCGCATCGGGCCGCCGGCGATGATGCCGGTCCCCGGAACGGCGGTGCGCATGATCACCTTACCGGCGCCATGACGGCCCTCGATGTCGTGGTGCAGGGTGCGGCCGTCGCGCAGCGGCACGCGAACCAGCGAGCGTTTCGCCTGTTCGGTGGCCTTGCGGATCGCTTCCGGCACCTCTTTGGCCTTGCCCTTGCCGAAGCCGACGCGGCCACGCTGGTCGCCGACGACCACCAGAGCGGCGAAGCCGAAGCGCTTGCCACCCTTGACGGTTTTCGACACACGGTTGATCGCGACCAGACGGTCGGCGAATTCCGGGGTTTCTTCGCGCTCTTCGCGGCGACCCCGGCGGTTTTCACGTTCTGCCATGAGGCATTCCTTATCAGGTTGGCGACAAGCGCCGGTTCATGCAATCCAGGTGGGCGCCCACGCAGGAGCGCCCCCGGATCATCGGGGCGGCTGGAAAGCCGCCCGCAGGATCAGAACTTCAGACCGCCTTCGCGGGCTGCGTCTGCCAAGGCCTTGATCTTGCCGTGGAACAGGAAGCCGCCACGGTCGAAGATGACTTCCTCGACACCGGCTTTCTTGGCCCGCTCGGCAATCGCGGCGCCGATTTTCGCGGCGGCCTCGACGTTGTTCTTGCCGACGACGCCCAGGTCCTTCTCGAGCGACGAGGCGGCGGCCAGGGTGACCCCCTTCGCGTCGTCGATCAGCTGGACGCTGATGTTCTTGGAAGAACGGTGAACGGACAGACGCGGACGGCCGTCCGAGATCTTCCGCAGTTTGTTCCGCACGCGCAGGCGGCGCTTCAGGAACAGCTCTCGTTTGTTCAGTGCCATTTCTCGCGCCCCTTACTTCTTCTTGCCTTCCTTGCGGAAGACGACCTCACCCTTGTAGCGGATGCCCTTGCCCTTGTAGGGCTCGGGGCGACGCCACTCGCGGATGTTCGCGGCGACCTGGCCGACCAGCTGCTGGTCGATGCCTTCCACCACGATTTCGGTCTGCTTCGGCGAGGTGATCGTCACACCGTCCGGCGTTTCGAAGTTCACGTCATGCGAATAGCCCAGAGCCAGTTTCAGGGTCTTGCCCTGCATCGAGGCGCGGTAACCCACGCCCTGGATCTCGAGCTCTTTCTTGAAGCCTTCCGACACGCCGACGGTCAGGTTCTCGACCATCGAGCGGGTCATGCCCCACTGCTGGCGGGCCCGCTTCGAGGTGCCGCGCGGCGTCACCTTGACCGAACCTTCTTCCAGCGACAGGGTCACGTCGTCGGTCGCGGTGAACGTGCGGGCGCCTTTCGGCCCCTTCACCTCGATCGTCTGGCCCTTGATCTCAGCGGTCACGCCTTTCGGGAGGGCGACCGGTTTCTTACCAATCCGAGACATCTCTGCCCTCCTTAGAACACGGTGCAGAGCACTTCGCCGCCGACGTTGGCGTTGCGCGCTGCTGCATCAGACATGACGCCCTTCGGCGTCGAGACGATGGAAACGCCCAGGCCGTTGCGGACCTGCGGGATTTCCTTGGCGCCGGCATAGACGCGGCGGCCGGGTTTCGACACGCGGGCCAGTTCGCGGATGACCGGAGTGCCTTCGTAGTACTTCAGGCTGATTTCCAGTTCCTTGTGACCGGCTTCGGTCGTGGTTTCTTCATAGCCGCGGATGTAACCTTCGGCTTTCAGCACGTCCAGAACCCAAGCGCGCAGCTTGGAAGCCGGAGTGCGAACGGTCGATTTGCCGCGCATCTGAGCATTGCGGATGCGGGTCAGCATATCGCCGAGAGGATCGTTCATCGACATATTGCCCCCTTACCAGCTCGATTTGACCATGCCGGGGATCTGGCCGAACGAGCCGAGCTCGCGCAGCATGATCCGCGACAGTTTCAGTTTACGGTAATACGCATGCGGGCGGCCGGTCAGCTGGCAGCGGTTGTGCAGGCGCGTCGCCGAGGAGTTGCGCGGCAGTTCGGCCAGTTTCAGGCTGGCCTTGAAGCGCTCTTCCATCGGCAGGGACTGATCGTGGACGATCTCGTTCAGCGCGGCGCGCTTGGCGGCGTATTTCTGAACCAGACGCTCGCGCTTCTTCTCGCGCTCGACCATGGATTTCTTAGCCATATCTTCTTCCCTCCGCGATCAGCTGTTGAACGGCATGTTGAAATGCTTCAACAGCGACTTCGCTTCCGCGTCGGTCGGCGCGGTGGTGCAGATGATGATGTCCATCCCCAGAACTTCGTCGACCTTGTCGAAGTTGATCTCCGGGAAAACGATGTGCTCCTTGAGGCCCATGGCATAGTTGCCGCGGCCGTCGAAGGAGCTGCCCTTGACGCCGCGGAAGTCGCGGACGCGCGGCAGCGCGATGTTGACCAGGCGGTCCAGGAATTCATACATCCGGTCGCCGCGCAGGGTCACTTTCGCGCCCAGCGGCATTTCCTCGCGAACGCGGAAGCCGGCGATGGATTTCTTGGCATGGGTCACCACGGCCTTCTGGCCGGCGATGAGCGAAAGCTCCTCGGCGCCCTGCTTGACCTTCTTGGTGTCCTTGACCGCTTCGCCGATGCCCATGTTCAGGACGATCTTGTCCAGGCGCGGGATCTGCATGTCGTTCTTGTAGCCGAACTCTTCCTTCAGGGCAGCGCGGATGCTGTCCTTGTAAAGCGACTTCAGACGCGGGGTGTAGGTGGCTTGGTCCAGCATCAGATCACGTCTCCGGTGGTCTTGGCGAAACGGACCTTCTGGTCGCCTTCCACGCGGAAGCCGACGCGGGTCGCTTTGCCGTTCTTGTCCAGCAGCGCGAGGTTCGACAGGTCGATCGGCATGGCTTTCGCCACGCGGCCGCCCTGCGCGGTCTGCGTCTGACGCTGGTGACGGATGGCGATGTTGACGCCGTCAACCACGGCCTTGTTCTCTTTCGGGAACACCGCGGTGATCTCGCCCTGCTTGCCCTTGTCCTTGCCGGCCAGCACGACGACCTTGTCGCCCTTTTTCAGCTTGGCAGCCATCACAGCACCTCCGGCGCAAGCGAGATGATCTTCATGAAGTTCTTGGCGCGCAGCTCGCGCACGACCGGCCCGAAGATACGGGTGCCGACCGGTTCGCCCTGGTTGTTCAGGATGACGGCGGCATTGCGGTCGAAACGGATCGAGGTGCCGTCCTCGCGCTTCACTTCTTTGGCGGTGCGCACGACGACGGCCTTGCGGACGTCACCTTTCTTCACGCGGCCGCGCGGGATGGCCTCCTTGACGGAGACGACGATGATGTCGCCCACCGACGCATAGCGACGGTGCGAACCACCCAGGACCTTGATGCACTGCACCCGGCGCGCGCCGGAGTTGTCAGCGACATCCAGATTGGTCTGCATCTGGATCATAGGGTTACTCCCGACCTTTGGGGACCGGCCTGACCGGCCCCAGGGTATCGATTAAACTGGTGTCAGGCTTGGGCTTCGGCAGCGTCAAGCAGGACGGTCCAGCGCTTGGTCTTCGAGATCGGCGCGCATTCGACGATGCGAACGGTGTCACCGACCTTGAACTGGTTTTCCGCGTCATGGGCGCGGTATTTCTTGGACGACCGCACGGTCTTGTGCAGCAGCGGGTGCTTGAAGCGGCGCTCGACCAGAACGGTGACGGTCTGTTCGTTCTTGTCGCTGACCACACGGCCTTGCAGGATGCGTTTGGGCATGGACCGGACTCCTCAGTTCGCCGCCGCGGCTTCCGCCGCTTTCTGGTTCAGAATGGTTTTCACACGGGCGACGTCGCGACGGACGGCACGCATGCGGGCGGTTGATTCGAGCTGGCCGGTGGCCTGCTGGAAGCGCAGGTTGAACGCTTCCTTCTTCAGCGACAGAAGCTGCTCGCGCAGCTGTTCCGGCGTCTTTTCTTTCAGTTCCTGCGCTTTCATGCGCCTGTTCCTTTCAACATCACCGGAGAGCCCCTGCATCCGCAGGGCCACCCTGATTCCGGTGGAGTTTCGTGATGAAGCCGTGCCTATAGGCGCGATTCCCAGCAAACACAAGGGAAATCTTAGGCGCCTGGCGATGCCGGGCGGGCTTGCCGCCGCTCACGCCGCTGTTACCATCTGCCGGCATATTGCACGAAAGGATATTGCAATGGAACCTGCTGGCCTGTTGATCGGCGGCATCCTGGCGCTGGCGCTGGGGTTTGCCTTTTTCGGCGACGACGATGACGAAGCCCCCGCGCAGCCCGAGCCCGAGATGGACGACGAGGGCCGCGTCACCGGCACCGATGGCGGCGACGAGATCGCCTATGACTATACGGACCACCCCTACCCGACCGAGATCCGCGCCGGCGCGGGCGACGACAGCGTCAGCCTGGCCATGGGCGTCGACACCTATGGCGAGGCCGGAGATGACGTGATCCGGATGGAAGACGCCAATGTGAACGTGATCGACGGCGGCGACGGGAACGACCGGATCGTCCTCGACCGGGCGATCCGGGCCGATGTCCGGGGCGGCGACGGCGATGACACCATCAGCATGAACGACCGCTCGGTCGAGGGGACGAGCAGCATCGACGCCGGCGCCGGCGAGGATATCGTCCAGATCGGCAAGGATCCGTCGCTGAGCAGCGACTGGAACCATACCATCCCCGTGGAGCTGGGCGCGGGCGCCGACAGCCTGCAGATCGACTTCACCGCCGGCACCATGAGCCCGGGCCAGGCCGGCTCGGGCACCAGCGCCGAGGTTTCGGACTTCGACCCCGCCGAGGACATTCTGACCATCAACATTGCCGAGGGCGACGAGACCTTCCTCGGCTATGAGGTGGTCGAGCGCGACGGCAATTCCGAGGTGGTGCTGACCTATCGCGGCATCGGCTCGGACGAGCAGCCCATGGAGTACAGCGCCGTGGTGCGACTGCTCGGCGTGTCCGACCTGCCGGCCTCCAGCCTGCAAGTCGTCACCGGCCAGGCGGCCTGACGAAACGGGAAAGCCCCGCCATTCGCATGGCGGGGCTTTTTTCTGCCTTGCGAGGACCGGAGATTACCAGTCTTCGCGGGCGACGATGCGGGTCAGCACCGGCAGCTTCTGCGCGCCCAGGCGCAGGGCCTCGCGGGCGATGACGTCGTTCACGCCGTCGATTTCGAACATGATCCGGCCGGGGTGGACGCGGGCCGCCCAGTAGTCGACCGAGCCCTTGCCCTTACCCATCCGCACTTCGGTCGGCTTCGAGGAAACCGGCACGTCCGGGAAGATCCGGATCCAGACCCGGCCCTGACGCTTCATGTGGCGGGTGATCGCGCGGCGGGCCGCCTCGATCTGGCGCGCGGTGACGCGCTCGGGCTCGATGGCCTTCAGCGCGTAGGAGCCGAAGTTCAGGTTGAAGCCGCCCTTGGCTTCACCGTGGATGCGGCCCTTGAACTGTTTGCGGAACTTGGTCCGTTTCGGTTGCAGCATCTTCTTCTCTCCTTAGCGCGCGTCGCGGTCGCGATCACGGCGCGGACCACGCGGAGCCGGGCCGTCCTGCGCCTCGGTGGCGCGGCGGTCGCGGGCCTGCGGGTCGTGTTCCATGATCTCGCCCTTGAAGATCCAGACCTTCACGCCGATGATCCCGTAGGGGGTCGTGGCTTCCGACAGCGCATAGTCGATGTCGGCGCGCAGGGTGTGCAGCGGCACGCGGCCTTCGCGATACCACTCGGTGCGGGCGATCTCGGCTCCGCCGAGGCGGCCCGCGACGTTCACCCGGATACCAAGCGCCCCCATGCGCATGGCGTTCTGCACCGCGCGCTTCATGGCGCGGCGGAACGACACCCGGCGCTCGAGCTGCTGGGCGATCGACTCGGCCACCAGCTGGGCGTCCAGCTCGGGCTTGCGGACCTCGACGATGTTGAGGTGCAGTTCCGAGGCGGTGAAATTCGCCAGCTTCTTGCGCAGGGTCTCGATATCGGCGCCTTTCTTGCCGATGATCACGCCCGGACGCGCGGCATGGATCGTCACGCGGCATTTCTTGTGCGGACGCTCGATGATGACGCGGCTGACGCCGGCCTGCTTGGCTTCATCATGGATGAAGTCGCGGATCTTCAGGTCTTCCAGCAGCAGATTGCCGTAGTCCTTGTCGTCCGCATACCAGCGGCTGTCCCAGGTGCGGTTGACCTGAAGACGCATCCCGATGGGGTTGACTTTCTGACCCATTACGCGCGCTCCCCTGCTTCGACGGCCTCGACCTGACGAACCTTGATGGTGATTTCCGAGAACGGCTTCATGATCTTGCCGTAACGGCCACGGGCGCGCGGACGGCCGCGTTTCATGACCAGGTTCTTGCCGACCCAGGCCTCGGCGACGATCAGATTGTCGACGTCCAGGTTGTGGTTGTTCTCGGCGTTGGCGATGGCCGATTGCAGGCACTTCTTCACGTCGCCGGCGATGCGCTTGTGCGAGAAGGTCAGGTCGGCCAGGGCCTTGTCCACCTTCTTGCCACGGATCAGCGCCGCGACGAGGTTCAGCTTCTGCGGCGAGGTGCGAAGCATCTTGGTCTTCGCAAACGCCTCGTTCTCCGCCACGCGGCGCGGATTCTGTTCCTTACCCATGGGGATTACTTCCTTTTCGCTTTCTTGTCGGCGGCGTGACCGTAATAGGTCCGGGTCGGCGAATACTCACCGAACTTCTGGCCGATCATCTCCTCGGTCACGGCGACCGGGATGTGCTTGTGACCATTGTAGACGCCGAAGGTCAGGCCGACGAACTGCGGCAGGATGGTCGAACGACGCGACCAGATCTTGATGACGTCGGACTTGCCGGCTTCGCGGGCTTTCTCGGCCTTGCGAAGCACATAAGCGTCGACAAAGGGGCCCTTCCAGATAGAACGTGCCATGGATTAACGCCCCTTCTTCGCGTGACGCGACCGCAGGATATACTTGTCGGTCGATTTGTTCGAGCGGGTCTTGGTGCCCTTGGTGCCTTTGCCCCAGGGGGTCACCGGGTGACGGCCACCCGAGGTCCGGCCTTCACCACCACCATGCGGGTGGTCGATCGGGTTCATGGCGACACCGCGCACGCTCGGGCGGATGCCCTTGTGACGGTTGCGGCCAGCCTTGCCGAGGTTCTGGTTCGAGTGGTCCGAGTTCGACACGGCGCCGATGGTGGCCATGCATTCCTGACGGACCAGGCGCAGCTCGCCCGAGGACAGGCGGATCTGGGCATAGCCGCCGTCGCGGCCGACGAACTGGGCATAGGTGCCCGCCGAGCGGGCGATCTGGCCGCCCTTGCCGGGCTTCAGCTCGACGTTGTGGACGATGGTGCCGATCGGCATGCCGCTGAAGGGCATGGCGTTGCCAGGTTTCACGTCGACCTTGGCGCCGGCGATGACCTTGTCACCCACGGCCAGACGCTGCGGGGCCAGGATATAGGCCTGCTCGCCGTCTTCGTATTTGATCAGCGCGATGAAGGCGGTGCGGTTGGGATCGTATTCGATCCGCTCGACCGTGGCCGAAACATCGAACTTGGTGCGTTTGAAATCGACGATGCGATAGAGACGCTTCGCCCCGCCGCCCTTGCGGCGCATCGTGATCCGTCCGGTGTTGTTCCGGCCGCCGTTCTTGGTCAAACCCTCGGTGAGGGATTTGACCGGGCGCCCTTTCCAAAGCTCCGAACGGTCGATCAGAACCAGCCCACGCTGGCCAGGCGTCGTCGGCTTATACGACTTGAGTGCCATGCTCTCTGTCTTCCGTTGCTTTGGACCGTAGCTGGTCCGTTTCAGTCAAAAATGGACGGCCCCGCTGCCGGGGCCGTCGATTCGCGGCTGTTTATCAGAGGCCGGTCGAGACGTCGATGCTGTTCCCAGCCTCCAGCGTCACATAGGCCTTCTTGACGTCCGAGCGCACGCCCGGGCGACCGCGGAAACGCTTGGTCTTGCCCTTGGTGATGGTCGTGTTCACGGCCTTCACCTTGACGTTGAACAGGGCCTCGACGGCCTGCTTGATCGCCGGCTTGTTCGAATCCTTGGCCACTTGGAAGACATAGGCGTTGGCATCAGCCACCAGCGTCGCCTTCTCGGTGATCAGCGGCTTCACGATCACGTCGTAATGTTCGGGTTTCACGCTCATTTCAGGCGAGCCTCCAGAGCTTCGACACCGGCGCGCGTCAGCACGAGCGTGTCGCGACGCAGGATGTCATAGACGTTGGCACCGATCGAGGGCAGCACATCGACGCCTTCGAGGTTGCGGGCGGCGCGGGCGAAGTTTTCGTTCACTTCGGCACCGTCGATCACCAGCACGCGCTTCCAGCCGTTTTCCTTGACCGCCTTGGCGACGGCCGAGGTCTTGGCTTCGGCAATGTTCAGGCTGTCCACGATGACCAGCTCACCCGCCGCGACTTTCGCCGACAGCGCGTGTTTCAGGCCAAGCGCGCGGACCTTCTTCGGCAGGTCGAAGGCGTGCGAGCGCGGGGTCGGGCCCTTGTAGACGCCGCCGTGACGGAAGGTCGGCGCCTTGCGGGAACCGTGGCGGGCGCCGCCGGTGCCTTTCTGGCGATAGATCTTCTTGGTCGAATAGCTGACGTCCGACTTGCCCAGCACCGAATGGGTGCCGGCTTGGGCTTTCGCACGCTGCCAGCGCACCACGCGGTGCAGCAGGTCGGCGCGGGGCTCCAGACCAAAGATGTCGTCGCTCAGGTCGATGTCGCCGGCCTTGCCGGAATCGAGCGAGATCACATCGAGTTTCATTTGCTCTCTCCTTCGGGCGCAGCATCGTCGGCGGACTTGTCCGCTTCGATCGAGGCCTGGGCTTCGGCCAGAGCAGCCTCTTGCGCGGCGGCTTCGGCTTCAGCGGCGGCCTTGCGGGCGCCTTCTTCCTCGGCGGCAGCGGCAGCGGCGGCTTCTTCGGCCAGACGCGCGGCTTCCTTGGCCTTCGAGCGGGTCGCGGCGGGGAAGATCGTGGTTTCGGCCAGCGGCTTCTTCACGGCGTCCTTGATGGTGACCCAGCCACCTTTCGAGCCCGGAACCGAGCCCTTGACCATGATCAGGCCGCGGTCGGCATCGGTGCGCACGACTTGCAGGTTCTGCGTGGTGACGCGAACGGCACCCAGGTGACCCGCCATCTTCTTGCCCTTGAACACCTTGCCGGGGTCCTGGCACTGGCCGGTCGAACCATGCGAGCGGTGGCTGATCGACACGCCGTGCGAGGCGCGCAGACCACCGAAGTTGTGGCGCTTCATCGCACCGGCAAAGCCCTTGCCGATCGAGGTGCCGGCGATGTCGACATACTGACCCGCGAAGTAGTGGTCGGCGATGATCTCCTCGCCCACTTCCACCAGGTTTTCCTCGGCGACGCGGAATTCCGCGATCTTGCGCTTGGGCGCGACATTCGCCTTGGCGAAGTGACCGCGCAGCGCGGCGGTCGTGCGCTTGGCTTTCGCCTCGCCCGCGCCGAGCTGCAGCGCCACGTAACCGTCTTTGTCGGTCGTGCGCTGAGCGATGACCTGCACGTTGTCCACGTGCAGGACGGTCACGGGCACCTGACGCCCGTCTTCCAGGAACAGCCGGGTCATGCCCAGCTTCTTGGCGATAACACCAGTCCGAAGCATGATGACCCCCTTAAACCTTGATCTCGACATCCACGCCGGCGGCGAGGTCGAGCTTCATCAGGGCGTCAACGGTCTGCGGGGTCGGGTCGACGATGTCGAGCAGACGCTTGTGGGTGCGGATTTCCCACTGGTCGCGCGATTTCTTGTCGATATGCGGGCCGCGCAGAACGGTGAATTTCTCGATCTTGTTCGGCAGCGGGATCGGACCACGAACCGTAGCGCCGGTGCGCTTGGCGGTGTTCACGATTTCCTGCGTGCTGGCATCCAGGACGCGATAGTCGAACGCCTTCAGCCGGATGCGGATATTCTGGCTTTGCATAGACTTCCCTCTTGCGGGGAGTTCCAGTCGAGAGGCTGACAGCGCACCATGCCCCGCCAGCGTCGGACCGTATAAAACAACAGCAGGCCGCCTTGGCGGCGGCCCTGCCCGATGGCCGCCGATTCTCGAGAAACCGGCAGCGATGCGGTCCTATGCAGGAAAAGCGGGGTGGCGTCAAGCGGGCGGTTGGCCGGCCACAGCGTTATCAGTCTTCACCTGTCGGCCTGCAACCAGCCCGCAATCCGGCGTGCTGTCCAGTTGTGCCAGGACGCCCTGCATCAGATTCTCGAGGGTCTCGTTCCCGCTACCCCGGGCATCATTATGGAAGCGGAGGACGACGTCCCGGAAATCGTCCCAGGTGATGACGGTAATCCGCAACCGCGCACCCACATCCCTGATCGCCTCCGCATGGCGATCCAGAAGCGCCAACAGGGTCGACTTGTCCGTATGGCCCCGCGGTTCCTGCCAGAGGCTGCGCAACGCATCGGAGTCATCCAGCCGCAGATCCTTTCGCGTACGCGCAACCGATCCGGCCGGCACAATGTAGATCAGCCCCAAATGTTCTTTTCTGCCGTACAGCAGTTCTTCCAACGCGATCAGCGTGCAGTATTTCAGATACTGCTCGATGGAGGTTCGTGCCTTTAGCTTCATCTCCATCATCACCACGGCATTTTCCGTAAGATAAAATCCGTCATGCTGGGTAAACTGGCGCGGCGCCAATTCCGCGTGCCGGGCCTTCGCTTCCCGTCCTATGGTTCTGATCCGGCCTGGGGCGGAAAGCCCCAGCGGCGCGAAGAACGCTTCGGCCAGGAAGGCGCTGGGGGCGATAGCAAAGGCGATCTCGAGAACCTGGTTAAGCAGTTCCTCCTTCTTCACCAGGGCACTCTTCCACTCTGCGCTGTTTTGCGCCCGACAATAAAGCGACCGTCCACCAGCCAAGAGCTCGCTCGGCAAGACGTAGCTGCCGCCGTCCGGCGAGAGCTGGCCCTTGACCGACCTTAGCCCTACCTTATCCAACGACCAATAGATCTGGTCCAAATTGTCGAGAACCTTGCCATTCCAGCTCATTCGGCCCATCCGCATACATTTGCCTGAGAGCAAAGCTCAATCAGAACGGCTGCGCTGTCCACCGCCTCCCGCCCCCTTATTCTTTCTTGCCGAAA
>NZ_SOKV02000079.1:0-7187 GCF_004407025.1 Paracoccus sp. DMF | reverse complement strand
CACAGGTTCAAATCCTGTCCCCGCAACCAAAAATACCAGCCTTATCAAAGACTTCAAAGCCGAGCATAACGCTCGGCTTTTGCCATTCCAAATTCTTGTCAACACCTGGTCAACATTCGACGAGTCCCCCATCGACGGGCCAGCGGATGACCGAATGCTTCCATTTTCCCGATCAATGGAAATCCCGACTCGGAAACAGCTTCCGTGCCTGTTCGCGGGGATGGCGCGCTGTTGGTCTCATTCTGCCGCCAGTCTGGCGCATGGTTTCATCGGCGCGACCGTCGTTGGGCGCGATCAGGACAGGGCGGCCCAGAGTGGCCAGCAGGGGTGAAACATCCTCGACCCTCTCGGCGATCAGATGGGTGACCGGGCCGTCGCGCTCGATCCGGCCGGTCACGCGCACGAGCCGCCCGGCGATCACCGCCTTGCGAAAGGTCTCGTAGACCTTCTTCCAGACCACGACATTGGCTGTGCCGGTCTCGTCCTCCAGAGTGAGGAAAATGACGCCCGACGCCGTGCCGGGGCGCTGCCGGGTGATCACAAGGCCGGTGACTGTGACGCGGCCACTGGCCTGTGGCAGGCGATCATGGGCCAGGCTTTCGGCCAGGCGCTGTCGCAACAGTTCCATCGGATGGGCGCGAAGGCTGAGCCGCAACGACAGGTAATCCTCGATCACCTCCTGACCCAAGGTCATCTGGGGTAGCTTGACGTAGGGTTCGGTAGCTCCCTCGCCGTCGGAACCAAAGAGGGGCAGCGGCACCGGGGCTTTCAGCGCCTTGGCTGCCCACAGAGAGTCTCGGCGATTGAGACCGATGGCGGCAAAAGCGTCAGCCTCGGCGAGCCGTTCCAGCGCATCGGCGTGCACGCCCGCCCGGCGCCACAGGCTTTCGACATCGGGATAGCCGTTACCGCGCGCGGCTGCGATCCAGATGGCGTCCTCTTCCCGCATCCCCTTGATCTGCCGGAAGCCCAGCCGCAGGGCGAGCGCCCCATCGGGGCGTGGTTCCAACGTGCAGTCCCAGAACGAGTGGTTGACCGAAATGGGCCGCACCTCCACTCCATGATCGCGGGCGTCGCGGACCAGCTGTGCAGGTGCATAGAAGCCCATCGGCTGCGAATTCAGAAGCGCGCAGGTGAAGACCGCCTGATGGTGGCATTTCAGCCAGGCGGAAATATAGACCAGCCGCGCAAAGCTGGCGGCGTGGCTCTCGGGAAAACCATAGCTGCCGAACCCCTCGATCTGGGCAAAGCAGCGCGCCGCAAAATCGGCATCATAACCCCGCGCGAGCATTCCGCTGACAAAGCGGTCGCGGAACGAACCGATGGTGCCCATGCGTTTGAAGGTGGCAAGCGACCGACGCAGGCGGTCAGCCTCGGACGGGGTGAAGCCTGCCGCGACAACGGCGATTTGCATCGCCTGTTCCTGAAACAGCGGCACACCATAGGTGCGACCCAGAACCTCCATCATCGCGGGACCGAGATCTTCGACCTTTTCGCGCCCCATGCGGCGGTTGATGAAGGGATGCACCATGCCGCCCTGAATCGGGCCGGGGCGGACGATAGCGACCTCGCAGACCAGGTCATAGAATTTGCGCGGCCGCATCCGGGGCAGGAAGTTCAATTGCGCCCGGCTTTCAACCTGAAAGACCCCGATCGCATCGGCGCGGCAGAGCATATCGTAGATCGACGGATCCTCGGGCGGCACATTGGCCAGCGTCAGCTGCTGCCCGCGATGCTCATCCAGAAGCGCAAACGCCTTGTGAATGCAGGTCAGCATGCCAAGTGCCAGAATATCGACCTTCAGAAGGCCAAGCGCGTCGATGTCGTCCTTGTCCCATTCGATGATTGTCCGGTCGTCCATCGCCGCATTTTCAATTGGGCAAAGTTCGTCCAGACGGCCTTTGGTGATAACAAAGCCGCCTACGTGTTGCGAAAGATGGCGAGGAAAGCCGATGATCTCGCCGATCAGTCGCACGGCCAGTTGCACGCGGCGGTCGGCAAGCGATAGGCCCGCATCGCGCAGCCGGTCCTCGCCGGGGGGGGCCGAGGACCAGCCCCAGATTTGCCCGGAAAGCCGCGCGATCACGTCCTGCGACAATCCCATGACCTTGCCAACCTCGCGGATGGCGGCGCGGCTGCGGAAATGGATCACCGTTGCGGTCAGGCCGGCACGCTCGCGGCCATAGCGGGCATAGATCCACTGGATCACCTCCTCGCGGCGTTCGTGTTCGAAATCCACGTCGATATCCGGCGGTTCGCCCCGCTCCTTGGAGATGAAACGCTCGAAGATCAGGGTGATCGACTCGGGCGGCACCTCGGTAATGCCCAGAAGATAGCAGACCACCGAATTGGCGGCGGAGCCGCGCCCCTGACAGAGGATGCCCTTCGATCTGGCGAACTGCACGATGTCGTGGACGGTCAGGAAATAGGGGGCGTAGTCCACCTCGCGGATCAGGGTCAGTTCCTTTTCCACGCGATGCACGATCTTTGGCGGCGCACCAGAAGGGTAGCGCCAGTGAAGACCTTCGCGCGCCAGCCGTTCCAGCCGGTCCTGCGCTGGCTCGTTCTCCGATTCATCGGGATATTGATAGCGCAGGTCGCTGAGGCGAAAGGCGCAACGGTCGGCAATCTCCAGCGTGCGGCGCAGCGCGGCGGGGTGGCGGTGAAACATCTTCGCCATCTCGGCGCCGGATTTCAGGCGGCGCTCGCCATTTGCCAGCCGGTGTTCGCCGATTGCGTCGATGGTGCAGCCAAGGCGCAGGCAGGTCAGCACATCGGCCAGGGGGCGACGGGCGGAACGGTGCATCAGCACATCGCCCACAGCGACCATCGGCTGGCTCACCTCCTGCGCCAGAATGCCGATCCGGTCGAAACGGATCTGATCCCGGCCGTCATAGCGCGGGGCGGCCCCCAGGAAGCACTGACCGGGGAAGGCGCGACCGATGGCGCGAAGATCGCCGCGGGTGCTTTTCGGGCCGGGATCGTCCAGCGGGTCGGGCGAAAGGGCGATCAGCACCATGCCCTTGCCCCATTCGACCAGATCGGCGCGTTGCAGGTGACATTCGCCCTTGGCCGCGCGCCGCTTGCCAATCGACAGAAGCCGGGTCAGGCGCGACCAGGCGGCAAGATCGGTGGGCAGGGCCAGCCATTCCACGGCGGAGTCAGTCAACACCAGACGCGCCCCGGCGATCAGTTTCGGCAGCGGCGCGTCCGACATGGCGGGGGCATCAGTCTGTCCGGTGAAATGCGGCACGGTCTGGCGGCTGGAATGGTCCGTCACGCGCTGCGAGCGGATGATTGGGCCCGCCTCTGCCGCCGCGGTCCGCGCCTCGTCGCGCAGACGCGCCAGTTCCTTCAGCGCGGAGAAGGCCCGCACCACGCCTGCCACCGAATTGCGATCGGTGATGGCGATGGCACTCAGCCCCAGTTCTGCCGCCCGCGATACCAGTTCCTCTGGATGCGAGGCGCCGGTCAGGAAGGTGAAGTTCGATGTGACGCAAAGTTCGGCGTAGGGAATCATGCGAACTCCCCCTGTACGTGCCAGTTCTGCGCCCCTCCGGGCGCGGGCCAGGCCGGGGTTTGCGGGGTGTGAAACAGCCAGAGCCGCGGCCCTTCCCGGGTTTCGATCCGCCAGTAATCGCGCAGGCCCGACCGCCAGGCGGGATCGTCGAACCACCATTCCGGCGTGATGCGTTCTGGGCCCAGCGCGCGCAGCGTGGTGAAGCGCATGCGCCGCCAACGGAAACTCGCGGGCGGGTTGCCCGAGGCGGCGGTCACCGGCTCGGGCGGAAACAGGGAGATCGGCCGCGCCGCCCCCCCGCGATGCGGGATCGGTTCGGATGCGGAATAAGCAGCCGGGGCCAAGAGGAAACTGCGCTCAGGGATCAGGCTGGTTGCAGGCAACAGCCGCAGCACCCGGTCAAAGCCGATGCGGTTGCCGACAGAGGACAGAAGATCAGCCAACGCATCGTCGTGCCGGATCGCCTGGCCGCCACCAATCTGTTCCGGCGCAAGGGCCTCTGTCACCGGGGCAGTCAGGCGAAGGGCATCAATGCCGAAACCGGCATCCACCTCGTCCACGCCCTTGGCAAACAGCGCAGCGATGCGGGCCGCGTCGCGCATCGGGCGGGCGAGACCGATCTCGACCTGTGAAGATTGGCGATCAACTCGGCGCAGCTCCAACCGGACCCGGCGTGCGCCCATCCGATGCTGGGCGAGTTTGGCGCAGAGCCGGTCCAGCAGGCGCTCCAGCCCCGCCATGACATCGGATTGCAGCCCGATCGGTTCGGGGAGCGTCATCCGCACCCCAAAATGCGGGGCGTCCGGTTCCGCTGCAACGGGCTCGTCCCGCTGCCCGAGCGCCTGATCCAGCCGCAGAACCAGCCCTTGCCCGAAGCGGCGGGCCAGAGGCGCGCGCGGCAAATGCGCCAAATCGGCAATACGTGCCAGACCCACCCGCGCCAGCGCCTCGGCCGTTTCAGGATCCGCTCTGAGGGCTGTCACCGGCAAGCGACCGATTCCCTCGATCAGTCGCCCGTCAGGCACGATGCCGCCGCCGTTACGAGCCAGCGCATGGGCTGCGCCTCGGGTTCCTGCTATGGCGCTTTCCGCATGCAGGCCCGCCCGCGTCAGTCGCGCGTGCAAGTCCTCGCGCAAATCGGCTTCGCCGCCAAACAGATGCGGCACGCCCGAGATATCGGCCAAAAGACCGTCCGCGCCATCCGTGGCAATCATGGGGGCATAGCGGCTGGCCCAGCGGCGCAAGGACACCAGCGCCGCCGCCTCACGCGCCAGATCAGCGGGGCGGATGGCAAGATCGGGACAGATCGCGCGGGCATCGGCCAGTGCCATGCCGCGATGCAGGCCGCGGGCCGTGGCGGCGGGGTTCAGGCAATGCAGATGATCGGCATTGCCCGAGCGCTGGCTCAGGGCAAGGGGCCCTTCAACCGGGTGGTTCCGCAGGCTGATGTCGCTGGCCAGCCTCGGAAACCAGATGGACAGCAGCCGTCGCGCCATTCCAGTTCACAATCCAACTTCCGCAAGTTCCCTTTTTGTTCTTATTAAGGGTCCAGCAATGCAGAGTCGAGTCCGCCGCCGGGCTTGCTACGGGGGCACAGGCCCAGCGCGTTTCGGTGGCATTGCTGCCCGCGCCTTCGCGGATCAGCATCAGGCCGGTGGTCCGCCCGGCCTCGGCCGCCAGTTGCAGGCGACGCCCGGCGGTCAGCGATAGGGGCTTTTCCGGTTCGGCGATGACAAGGCCGACGGGAGCCGAGCGCAGTGCCTCCTCGATGCACCACAGCAGATCGGTCTCGCCCTCGGCGCGGAACAGGTGCAGCCGTTCGCCGACACCTTTCGGCAACCCGCGCAGCATCGGCAGTTCCGGCACATGGGCGGGCAGGATCCAGACCAGCGGGTCGGGATGCCGCACCGCCTGAAATAGCGCAAAGGTTCGGCGACCGCGGCCTTCGGCCTCATGCACACGTCGCCCGCGCAGATCGAAAGCGTCGGTGGGAGGCAGTTCAGGGCGCAAGGTCTCAGGCTGCATCTTCCCGCACTCCTTCCGCCACGATCTGCAGCGTCCCGTCGGGCAGTGGGCGTTGCAGCGGCAGGGCCTCGGCCACCGTTGCAGTCAGCCATCGCCGCCACTCCTCGGGCCTGGTCAGGATCACCGGCATTGCCTTGGGATGGATCTTCGCAACCTCGGCATTGGGTGGGCAGGTCAGAAAGCCGAACAGCTCTGCCGTTACCTCGCCCTCCTTCAGCTTGCGCACCGAGGTCCATTCGGTGCGGATGCCCGCGAAGAAGGCCAGGGGGCGATACTGGCCAAGCGCGAACCAAACCGGATGGTTGCGGGGTGCGCCCGGGCGGCTGTCGATCTCGGAAAAGCTGGTGAAGGGGACGAGGCAGCGATGCTCCACCCCGAGCCAGCGTCTCCAATGGGCCGAAGCGACATTGCGAATATTGGTGACGCCCGGATCGGTGCGCTTGCCTGCCAGAAACACCTGCGGTGTCGGCATACCCCAGCGCGCCATGGTCAATTGCCAGCCACCCTGTGTCCCGTGCCGGATGATCGGCGCGGGATAGTCGGGGAAGATTCCGGTCATGGGTGGCAGGTTGCCGGTCAGATCGACCAAGTCCTCGTCATCCCCGCGCATGTCGTCAAAGACATGGCGCATGGCGTCCTGGCTCTTGGTCTGGGAATACAAATTACACATGCGAAGGTCCGGGAATCATAAAGACAGGATGGAACATTGCCAGAACAGAGACTTTGGGGAAAGCGTGGTTCAGATTTCGGCCTGATCCAAGGTGCACAATTGTGCCCATCGCCGCATGCGACAGATGCCGCTTAGCCGTGCCACTATTCCGGCGCAGCGAATCCCTGCCGCTTTTTGAAACCGTGAACCTGTGATCCGGGCCGGGTGATACGCCGCGGTCGAGGCGTTCGGCGCTTCCCGTTTTTTGATGTCGCCCGGCCCGGGCTTCACACGAGCTGGCTTTCCAAGAAGCTGGATCAGAAGTCCGTCTCGACGTAGACCCCGGCGCAGTCGTAGGCGACGGCGGCGGCTGTCGCGCCGGTGTTCAGGAACAGCCGCGGCGACAGGAATTGCGTCGCGGCTGGCAGGTCGGCCGTGATTTCCTGTTCGAAGATGGCGCCGGTAACCTCGTTCACGGCTCGGACCCACACCGACGAACCGTTCGGCGGCGCAGCGATGAAAAGGGTCACGACGCCGCCGGTCGCGATGGCGAAGGCGGCCCCGAGGTCGGTCAAGGTCGGTGCTCCGGCCCCGTCATTGGCGACCAGCTGCCAGTTGGCATGGGTGCCGCGCTGAAAGCCGATGCCGATACAGTTGACGACGGCGGCCAATGTCAGCGTGATGGCGAGTGCTGCGGTTGATCCATAGAGCCCGAAGAACCCCATGCCTGTCGCCTGCAGCGTCGTCAGCGAAATCCGCGTCACGAAGGTCCAGCCCCCGAGACCCGCCGCGGTGCCACGCCAGCAGGCCCAACCTGCGGATCGCTGGTCAGCCACCGAGTCCACGACGGCCGCCGAGGTCAGGCGCCAGCGCCGCATGGAGGTCGCAAGGTTTGTCGCGGCCAGTGTAGGTGTCGAAACGGTGCCGACCGAAGTGATCGGCAGGCCTTCGGTGGTGACTGTCGTGCCGGTCGAGGGCGACCAGTTGGCGATC
>NZ_SOKV02000078.1:0-7282 GCF_004407025.1 Paracoccus sp. DMF | reverse complement strand
CGCAGGTTCAAATCCTGCCCCCGCAACCAAAAAGTCCCGTAAGATCAAAGGCTTCAAAGCCGATCATAACGCTCGGCTTTCGTCATTCCAAATTCTTGTCAACACGTGGTCAACGTTTATCGAGGCCCCCTTCGACGGGGGCCTTTTGCGTGCCGTGCGCTGCCGATCAGACGCCACGATCATCCCGGAACCGAGCAATCACGTCAGCTGCGCTCAATGGCCGATAGCTTTCCTCCGGTGCGGCGAAGGCAAGCATGAGTTCGGCTTTCAGACGATCAAACGCCTCCTGCTCCGTCCGTTCTTTGTCGTGGCGGATCAAATCGTGCACGTACTCGCTGACATTCTCGTACGTTCCGTTGTCGCCCACGTTCGCTGCCACGAACTCGCTCAGCTCATTGCTGATGCGGACACCCATCGTCTTGGTCTGGGACATGTTGTCCTCCACTTTCGTGTGTTCACGATCACCAAAAATGAACACGCAGGCAAGTTGCACGACGTCCCTTTTTGTCCTTGTTCGCGCTGGATGCGTTTCTCGCGCGTTATAGAATGGTCGTCGCCTCGCTTCGCTTGATCCAGATCACGGCACGGAACGCCCGCCTATGCGCAGATGCGCATGAAGTGGAGCGCCGCCGATGATCTTAGCCGTTCTGTCTGCCCTTGCGGAACCGACCCGTCTTGAAGCCATGCGCTTGCTGGCGGATGGGTCGGAACACTGTGTCTGCGAGCTGATGCGAAAGCTGGGAGCCACCCAAAGCCGGATGTCGCGGCACATGCAGGTGCTGAAGCAGGCGGGGCTGGTGCTGGACCGTCGCGACGCGCAATGGGTGCGCTACCGGATCAGCCCGGAACTGTCGCCATCCCTCGCCCGTCTGGTCGAAGCTGCGCTCGAGCGGCCAATCATGGTCACGGAACGGGCAGCATGAGCGTGTTTGGCTGGCTGAACGACCAACTGCTGCGGATGACCTGGCTCAACGATCTGGTCGGCGCGGGCGTGGCGGCCGTCGGGCTGGACCCCGCCTCGCGCATTGGCGGGTCGGTGCAGTTCTTCGTCTATGACGTGATCAAGATCTTCATCCTGCTCTCGGTGCTGATCTTTGCCATCTCCTATGTGCAAAGCCATTTTCCGCCCGAACGGACGCGGGCCATGCTGGGCGGACGGTCCGGTCTGGGCGCCAACACGCTCGCGGCCCTTCTGGGCACGTTGACGCCGTTCTGTTCCTGCTCGTCGATCCCGCTCTTCATCGGCTTTACCGCCGCTGGCCTGCCGCTGGCGGTGACGTTCTCCTTTCTGATCTCCTCGCCGCTCGTGGATCTGGCCTCGGTCATCCTGCTGGCCTCGATCTTCAGCTGGCCCATCGCGCTGGCCTATGTCGTGGTCGGGCTGGTGGTGGCCATCGTGGGCGGGACGATCATCGGGCGCATGGGGATGGAGGGTCAGGTTGCGGAATTCGTCCGCACCGTTCCCGTCTCGGGCGAAGCCGCGATCCTGACGCGGGGCGAGCGCGTGACATATGCGCGCGATCAGGTGGTGGAGATCGTCCATCGCGTCTGGCCCTACGTGCTGATCGGCGTCGGGATCGGGGCCGCGATCCACAACTGGGTGCCTGCCGACGTGATCTCGGCCCTGCTGGGTCAGGACAAATGGTGGTCGGTCCCGGTGGCGGTGCTGGTGGGCGTCCCCATGTATGCCGACATCTTCGGGACACTGCCGATCGCCGAGGCGCTGGTGGGCAAGGGGGTGGGCCTTGGCACGGTGCTGGCCTTCATGATGGCGGTGACCGCCCTGTCGCTGCCATCGCTGATCATGCTCAAGCGGGTGGTCAGGATGCCGCTCCTCGTCACCTTCACCGGCGTCGTGACCCTTGGCATCCTGTCCATCGGGCTGATCTTCAACGCGATTTCCACCTGGTTCATCTGAGAAAGGACCACATCATGATCATCAAGATTCTCGGCTCGGGCTGCAAGAAATGCATCGCCTTGGGCGAAAACGCCAAAGTGGCGGCTGCGGCTGCCGGGAAGGAGGCCGAGATCGTCAAGGTCACCGATTTCGCCGAAATCGCCGCCTATGGCGTGATGTCGACGCCGGGGCTGGTGGTCGATGAAAAGGTCGTCTCGACCGGAAAGGTGCTGACAGCGGAAGAAATCGGGCGGCTCCTCTGATGGAGTATCGCGTCCACGCCCGCCGCATCGATGCGCATGGCAGTCTCGCGATTGCGAAGGAGGCGCAAGTCACGCTCGACACCGATCTGGCGGGGCGGCCTGATGCGATGAACCCCGTGGAACTGCTGCTGTCGGCCCTAGCGGCCTGCATGCTGAAAGGGATCGAGCGGGTGACGCCGATGCTGCACTTCCAGATCGACGGGGCTGAGGTGCGGCTGGAAGCCCTGCGCCAGGATGCGCCACCGAAGCTGACCCTGATCCGCTACGAGATCGTCGTGGACAGTGCCGAGACCGACCAGCGCCTTGATCTTTTGCACCGCAACGTCCTGAAATACGGCACGATCTCGAATACGCTTTCCGGGGCGGTGCCGCTGGAAGGCACGCTGCGCCGCGCCTCAAGTGGCAGCTGACAGGTTCACCCGTTTCAACAGCGCCTCGGCGCTTTCCTTGCGCTCGGAATAGCGGTCCACGAGGTAATCGGCCCGATCGCGCGTCAGCAGGGTGAACTTCATCAACTCTTCCATCACGTCCACGATCCGGTCGTAGAGCGGCGAGGGGCGCATCCGCCCGGCCTCGTCGAACTCCTGAAACGCTTTTGGGATCGAGGACTGGTTCGGGATCGTCAGCATCCGCATCCAGCGGCCGAGGACGCGCATCTGGTTCACCGCGTTAAAGCTCTGCGATCCGCCCGAGACTTGCATGACGGCCAGCGTCTTGCCCTGCGTCGGCCGCACGGCGCCGTCGGAGAGCGGGATCCAGTCGATCTGCGTTTTCATCAGCCCGGTCATGGCGCCGTGCCGCTCAGGGCTGGACCAGACCATGCCTTCGCACCAGGCCGCCAGATCGCGCAACTCGCGCACCTTGGGCTGGGTGGCATCCACGCCGTCATCGACCAGCGGCAGGCCGGAAGGACTGAAGAACCGGACCTCGGCCCCAAGCCGGGTCAGGATGCGCCCCGCTTCCTCGGCCGCCAGCCGCGAAAAGCTGCGGGCGCGCAAAGAGCCGTAGAGGATCAGGATGCGCGGCGGATGCGCAGAGGTAGAGCCACCGAACAGCCGGTCGCGGTCGATGCCTGGGAACAGCGCATCGTCGATGTTGGGCGTATCAGACAAGACGATTTCCTTCCGCGTCGATGATCATCTGCCCGTCCTCCTTGGCCAGCGGGCCGGGGGGCAGGCGGTCGAGCAGGTCCAGCACCACCTCGGACGGGCGGCACAGGCGCACTCCCTTGGGCGTGCAGACGATGGGGCGGTTCACGAGGATCGGATGCGCGACCATCGCATCCAGAAGCCGATCGTCCGTCACGTCCGCGGCGGTCAGGCCCAATTCTTCGGCCGGGGAGCGGGCCACGCGCAGCGCCTGGCGCGGGCTGATTCCGGCGGCCGCGAATAGCGCCAGAAGCTGCGGGCGGGTCCAGCCTGCGGTGAGATAGTCGATCACCACGGGCTCGTATCCGGCGGCTCGGATGATCCCGAGGACATTGCGCGAGGTGCCGCATCCCGGGTTATGGTGGATGACGACGGGAAAGCTCATGCTGGAAACCTGCCGCGCGTGCGGTTGGCGAAGGCGACGAGCGACAGCATAACCGGCACCTCCACCAGAACGCCGACGACCGTGGCCAGCGCTGCGCCCGAGTTCAGCCCGAACAGCCCGATGGCGACCGCCACGGCCAGTTCGAAGAAGTTCGACGTTCCGATAAGCGCGCAGGGCGCGGCCACCTTGTGCGGCAACCTCCACGCATAGGCCCAGGCATAGCCAAGCGCGAAGATGCCGTAGGATTGCAGGATGATCGGCACCGCGATCAGGGCGATCAGCAGCGGTTGGGCAATGATGACCTGCCCCTGGAAGCCGAACAGCAGCACCACGGTCAGCAGCAGGCCAAGGACCGAGGTGGGCTTGATCCTCGCGGTGAAATCCTCGACCGACCGGCCCCGCGCGATCAAGGTGCGTCGTGTCAGCCAGCCTGCGATCAACGGAATGACGATGTAGAGGACGACCGACAGGATCAGCGTTTCCCACGGCACGCTGATGTCCGTCACGCCCAGCAGGAAGGCTACGATGGGGGCGAAGGCCACGACCATGATCAGGTCATTCACGCTGACCTGCACCAGCGTGTAGTTGGGATCCCCCTTCGTCAGTTGCGACCAGACGAACACCATCGCCGTGCAGGGCGCAGCACCCAGCAGGATCAGCCCCGCGATATACTCGGGCGCCTTGGCCGGGTCGATCAGCCCGGCGAAGACGTGGTTGAAGAACAGCACCGCCAGCGCGGCCATGGTGAAGGGTTTGATCAGCCAGTTGATCGCCAGCGTGATGATCAGCCCCTTGGGGCGTCGTCCGACATCCTTCAGCGAGCCGAAGTCGATGGCGATCATCATCGGATAGACCATCGCCCAGATCAGCACGGCCACCACAAGGTTGACCGAGGCGTATTCCAGCCCGGCCAGCACACCGAACAGGCCCGGCGCGAGGTTGCCCAGCACAAGGCCCGCCAGGATGCAGAGGGCGACCCATAGGGTCAGCCAGCGTTCGAACAGACTCATGTGGTTTCCTTCCGGGTGGGAACGCAGCAGGCATCGCCGGGGGGCGGTGTCAGGCTGGCGATGAACTCCGCCAGCGGGGCCAGCGCATCTGGGTTCAGCGCATAGCACACGCGCGGCCCGTCGATCTCGCCCGAGATGATCCCCGCCGCCTTGAGGATGCGCAGGTGCTCTGACACCGTGGACTGTGCCAGGCCGACAGCATCCACGATGTCACCGCCGATGCAGCCGGGGGTGGCCAGCAAAAGCCGAAGGATGCGAAGACGGGCCGGATGAGCCAGCGCCTTTGCCAGATCTGCAAGGTGATCGTTCTGAGGCACGCGTGATTCCAATAGATTCGTTAATCGTCGATAAACGATATAACTGTCGTTGTGATAGGACAACCCTGAGAGAGGCAATGCTGCGTGACCTTTCGTGCGGTCATCACCGACACGCGCGCGCCTGGTCGCGCGACACAGCGTAGTCGATCAGCATCCGGACGACGACGGCCCCTTCCGGCAGCGCCTCGACCTCATCGGCGGCCCGCGCTTGATCTGCTGCGGTGTACTCGACCACAGGCGGGCAGGGCGCGCTGGTCTCAGAACTTACCGTCGCGCAGCCGGTCAGCCAGAGCATCGCGATCAGCAGGGCGGCGGGCGGCGGCGTCGAGCATCTGGCGGTGGATGGCATCGTTTCTCTCTTGGGCATCAAGCCGTTCGGCCGCGCGCCCGGCGCGCTCGCCTGCGCGGCGGAGGTTCAGCAGGAACAGCAGGATCGCTGCTGCGATGAGGATGAGGCCCAGCGCTTTTCGCGCCGGGCCATGGGTGAGGACCCAGCCGATCACCGCTGGCCCCGTTTCCAGTCGTCGATCCGGGCGTGGATGGTGACGGCGATGCCGATCAGCGCGATGGCAATCAGCACCCAGCGCAGCGTGTCTAGGTAGGGCACCAGCGGCTGGATCGTGGACTGGGTTTCCGCAAGGACGTCCTGCAGCACTTCCACCCCGGCCGCGCCGACGGTGGCCGCCCCAGCCGCGCCGCCACCGCGCAGCGTGCGGCTTTCCGACAGGATTTCGCGCGCGGGCGGCAGTTCCGGGGCGAAGGGCACCGCGCGCGCCGGAAAAGGATCGCCCCAGGACCGGGCAGGACCAAGGTCGATGTGCATGAAGCCCGAGCGGGGGTAATAGCCGAACCCCAGGAACCCGACCGCCCGCGCCGCCGCCTCGAAGGCTGCGGGATCGTGGTTCGACATGGCGATGTCGAAGGCCGTGCCCTGCATGTGCTTCGAGGCCGGGGCCCCGCCCACGGCTTGGTTGTGTTCCGGGCTGCGATAGGCCGAGCGGATGATCAGCGGCTTGCCCAGCCGGTCGCGCAGGGCCTGCAGCTTGTCCATGGCTTCCGTGTTGATCTTGATCGCGCCGGTGCCGCGGCAGGCGATCTCGGCGGCCGAGAAGTTCGGCCAACGCCATGCAAACGCGGGCACGTCGCGCCAGTGGGGGTAGGTCAGGGTGGGCATCGTGGATCCTCCAGATGAAAAAACCCGCCTCTGGGGCGGGTGGGGTGTCGGTCGGCGAGGTTCGGATGGGTCAGTCGGATCGGCCGCGCTGGAAGGCGTCGAAGAGCATGTCCCGCATCGACCGGATGTCAGTCTCGATCCGGTCGAGGCGGTCGCCGTCAGCCTTCCGATCTTCGCTGCGCTGGCGGTCGATGCGGTCCCGGTCGGCGATCAGTTCGCGGTCGAGGCGGTCCAGCAAGGCCTCGTTGGTGAAGGCCTTGCGGGTGATCGCCGCGATCAGGGCCATGGTGCCACCGATCAGGGCGGTCAGCGCGGCGGTGATCCCGTGGTCCCGAAAGGCCCGCGCGACCTCCCCGGCGAGAGTGGTCTGGTCGTTCATGATGATCCTTTCATTGCCGCGGGCTGCGGTCGGTCAGAAATCGGTTTCCAGGTAGACCCCGGCACAGTCGTAGGCGACGGCAGCGGCGGTTGCGCCGGTGTTCAGGAACAGCCTCGGCGACAGGAATTGTGTGGCCGCTGGCAGGTCGGCGGTGATCTCCTGTTCGAAGACCGCACCCGAAACCTCGTCGACGACACGCACCCAGACCGAGCCGCCATTCGGCGGGGCCGCGATGAACAGGGTCAGCACCCCGCCCGTGGCGATGGCAAAGCTCGACCCCATGTCGGTCAGGCTCGGTGCCCCGGTGCTGTCGTTGGCCACGAGTTGCCAGCGGGTGTGCGTCCCGCGCTGGAAGCCGATGCCGATACAGTTGATGGCGGCGGCCAGCGTCAGGGTGGTGGCCAGCGCGGCCGTCGATCCATAGAGGCCGAAGAACCCCATGCCCGTGGCCTGCAGGGTCGTCAGCGAAATCCGCGTGACGAAGGTCCAGCCGCCGAGGCCCGCCGCGTTCCCGCGCCAGCAGGCCCAGCCTGCGGATCTCTGGTCGGCGACCGAGTCCACGACGGCCGCCGAAGTCAGGCGCCAGCGCCGCATCGAGGCGGCCAGGTTGGTCGCGGCGAGGGTGGGGTGCGAGACGGTGCCGACCGAGGTGATCGGCATGCCTTCGGTTGTGATGGTCGTGCCGGTCGAGGGCGACCAGTTGGCGATC
>NZ_SOKV02000077.1:0-7880 GCF_004407025.1 Paracoccus sp. DMF | reverse complement strand
CTCCACCGTCGCGCATGCCGAGCACGTCACCGACGCGTTCAGGGCAGCTGGCGTTTCCACCGCGCTGATCCACGGCGATCTGGCGGCAGAAACGCGCAAGGCGATCCTCGCCGACTACGCGGCGGGCGACATCCGCGTCGTGGTCAACGTGGCGGTGCTGACCGAGGGCTGGGACCATCCGCCCACCTCCTGCGTCGTGCTGCTGCGGCCCAGCTCCTACAAGTCCACAATGATCCAGATGGTCGGGCGCGGCCTGCGTACCGTCGACCCCGAGGAACATCCCGGCATCGTGAAGACCGACTGCGTCGTGCTGGATTTCGGCACCTCGAGCCTGATCCACGGCACGCTGGAACAGGATGTCGATCTCGACGGGCGCGTTCCGACGCCGGGGGAAGCCCCCACGAAGCTCTGCCCCGAATGCAAGGCCGAGATCCCGATCGCGGTCACCGAATGCCCTATCTGCGGGTGCGAGTTGCCGCGCGAAAGCGCTGAGCCAATCGACAGTTTCGTCATGACCGAGCTCGATCTTCTCGAGCGATCGAGTTTCGCGTGGGTGGACCTGTTCGGCGACGACGCCGCGCTGATGGCCAACGGCTTTCACGCCTGGTGCGGCGTGTTCTTCCTCGAGGGCCGCTGGCACGCGGTCGGGGGCGCCAAAGGCAAGGCGACGCGGCTCCTGAGCGTGGGCGAGCGCATCGTCTGTCTCGCGCAGGCCGACGACTGGCTGAACACCCACGAGACCGACGAGAGCGCCTTCAAGTCCAAGGGCTGGCTGAAGCAGGACGCGACGGAAAAGCAGCTGAATTGCCTGCCGCCGGAGTTCCGGCGCGACTTCGGCCTGACGCGCTATCGCGCCTCCGCGCTGATCTCGTTCCAGTTCAACAAGCGCGACATCCGGCGCCTCGTCACGGCTGCCGAGCCCGAGCGGAGGGCGGCGTGAGCCATGTCGCGCAAGTCCCATCCCCGCCCGCAGCGCCTGCGGATTGCCCGGAGCGTATTCGGCTCTGGCACCCGCGCCTCAAGCCTTGCGCCGTCTGTCTGCGCCCCGCGCGCGGCTTCGGTTTCTTCAACCCCATCAAACCCCGCCCCTGCGAACACCGCTGGTTCTGCTCGATGCACTGCCAGGCGTTCTTCGCGGCCCGCCACCGGAAAGGACTGACGATGCAGGGAACCACTGATGAAGAACGCCTCGCCATAGCGATGGTGATGAAGCGGCTCGGCACGACCATGGACGAGATCGGCTGGGACAAGCGGCTGCGGGATCTGGATGCGACAGAGGTCACTGCGCTGATCGAGGAGGTTCTAGAGGGCTATGGCGCCGAGATGTCGCGCATCGCCGCCAGGAGCGAGGTGCCGTTCTGATGCTGGATTTCAACCCGCGCCCCTCCATGGCCGAGCGGATCAACGCGCTGGTCGACGCCGCGCTGATCGCCGAGCGGGAGGCCACGCCGCCCCGAACCTATCTCGGCGCGTCCCGTCTGGGGCATGCCTGCGAACGCGCGCTGCAGTTCGAGTTCGCAGGCGCGCCCAAGGATGATGGCGCGGATTTCGGCGGCCAGACGCTGCGGATCTTCGCGATCGGTCATCAGCTTGAGGATCTTGCGATCCGCTGGCTACGGGCGGCGGGGCTCGACCTCTACACCCGCAAGGGCAATCGGCCCGATGGGGATCAGTTCGGCTTCTCCGTCGCGGGCGGCCGCATCCGTGGCCATGTCGACGGGATCATCGCGGCGGCACCGGCTGCGCTCGGTCTTCGCACCCCGGCGCTGTGGGAATGCAAGACGATGAACGCGAAGAACTGGCGGGCCTGCGTCAAGGACGGGGTCGCCGTCGCCAAGCCCGTCTATGCCGCACAAATCGCGATCTACCAGGCTTACATGGAGCCTTCGGTGCCGGGCATTTCCTCGGCCCCTGCACTGTTCACGGCGATCAACAAGGACACGGCCGAACTGCATCACGAGCAGGTGCCCTTTGATGCCGATCTGGCGCAGCGCATGTCCGACCGCGCGGTGCGCATACTCCAAGCCACCGACGCGGGCGAGCTGCTGCCCCGCATCGCCGCCAGCCGCGACTTCTTCGAATGCCGCTTCTGCGCCCATGCCGAGCGGTGCTGGGGGTTGGCGGCATGAGCGACGACACGATCATCCACTTCAATCCATGGCGGGATTTCAACGACGCGGCGCCGCTGCCCGATCCCTTCGCCGTGGAACCGGACTCCGCGCAGATCGCGCGCTTCGTCGACGTGGTCTTCGGCTACTCCGAGGGACTGATCCCGGTCCGTGGCTTCGTCGACAAGGGTCAGGGCAAGGACGGCCGGCCCCACAACATCTGGATCGACGCGAACCGCGCGGCGCCCGACAAGCTCGCCACCTTCGCCGCCTGGGGCGCGCGCGAGGGCGCGGCGGTCTATGTCATTCCCGGCACGGTGGCGGAGACCGGACAGGCGCGTGCCGCCGATGTCCTGCAAATGCAGAGCGTCGTCGTCGATCTGGACGCAGGCGACATCCCGGCCAAGCTCGATCACCTCGTCCACCACCTCGGGCGACCGACGCTGATCGTCGAGAGCGGCGGGCGCACAGCCGATGGCGCGACCAAGCTCCATGTCTGGTGGAAGCTGACCGAGCCCGCCGAAGGCGCCGATCTCGCGCGGCTTTGCCAGTTGCGGGGCGATATCGCGCTCAAGGTCGGCGGCGACATGCATTTCCGCTCGGCGCACCAGCCCATCCGCGTGCCCGGCACGGTGTATCACAAGGGCGGACAGGAACGGCTCGTCCTGATCCGTGAAGCCAGCGATCTCGAGTTCGATCTGGCCGACATGCTCGAGCGCGCGGCCGAAATGCCGCCCATGCCCGGTGTCGGCATGGCGACGGCCGAGCCGCGCGAGAAACCCTGCGTGGACGCAGCCCTTACCACACCGGTCCGCGAGGGCGGCCAGGATGCCTGGACGCGGTTCGAAGGCGTCAGCATGGCCATCGGTCACTATGTCCGCATGGCGCATGAGGGGCGGATGAGCCGGGAGGAAGCCTGGCGCGCGATCGGCGAATACAACGCGGCGATGATCCGGCCGAACTGGCAGGAAGACCGTCTCTGGGTCGAATACGAGCGGCTTTGGGCGCTGCACATCGCGAGGAACGGCCCGCCGCTCATTCGGAACGACGGCGCTCCGGCGGCAAGGGAGATCGCCACCTTCACCTTGGGCGCGCTGCTGGACGACGGCACGCCGATGCCCGACGACATCATCGGCCCGCGCGTCCTGACCCCGGGCGGCATGCTGGTGCTCGGCGGCGCGCCCAAGGTTGGCAAGAGCGATCTCGTCATCAGCTGGCTGGTGCACATGGCTGCCGGTGTGCCGTTCCTTGGCTTCACGCCGCCACGGCCGCTGCGCGTGTTCTATCTGCAGGCCGAGATCCAGTACCATTATCTGCGCGAGCGCATGCAGCAGATCGGCCTGCCGCCTGAGGTGATGGCCGCCGCCCGCGAAATTCTTGTCGTTACGCCGAAGCTGAAACTGCTCCTCGATGAGGGTGGCAGCGCGCTGGTCGCGCAGGCGATCCAGCAGGCGTTCCCGGTCGAGCCCGTCGACATCCTGTGCATCGACCCGATCCGCAACCTGTTCGACGGCGGACCTGGCGGCGGTGGCGAGAACGACAACGCCGCGATGATGTTCTTTCTCAAGGACCGGGTCGAGGTGCTGCGCGACCACGTGAACCCCGACTGCGGGATCATCCTGATCCACCACACCAAGAAGCTGAGCAAGCATCAGGTGAAGGAGGATCCGTTCCTCGCGCTTTCGGGCGCCAGCGCGCTGCGGGGCTTCTACACCTCCGGCCTCATCCTGCACCGCCCCGACGAGGACGCGTCAGAGCGCAAGCTGGAGATCGAACTGCGCAACGGCCCCGCGCTGCCCTCGAAGCTGATCGACAAGGTGCGCGGCCAATGGGTCGAGATCAACCCGATGAATGAGCGCCTCGTGCGCGCCGAGGTGGGCGCCAAGCACGACGCCGAGCGCATGCGCAAGAACGACGTCATTCTCGGCCTGCTCTACGAGGAGGCGCGGCGCGGCAAGCTCTATACGTTCGCCCAGTTTTCCGAAGCCTTCGAGAATACCGGCGGCCTCGGCGGGCGGACCATCTTCCACGACCGGCTCAGCGTTCTCGCCACCAAGGGCAAGGTCAAGTTCATCCGCGGCCCCGCCGCCACGCGCATCGGCCTGGCCGCGGAGCGGAGCAAATACGGCTATCTCTGCGTCGAGGGAATGCTGCTCGGCACGGGCGGCGAGACCGTCGATCCCGACACGGGCGAGGTCAAGCCGGAGCTGATCCCGGCGCTGCCCAGCCACTACAAATGCCCGCAGACCGGGGCCGTCCTGCCCGTCGAGAACCCCTCCGTCTGGGTCTACCAGGAGGAGGACGAGGCATGAGAATTCACGCCGTTCCCCGCCGCGGATTCTGGCTCCGCAGCCCCGGATTCTGGCCAGAATCCGCGAATTCTGCTTCCCGCGCGAATTCTGGATTCTGGCTTTTCCGATTTCATTTCAGTGGCTTGGAAGATGCTTTCCAGAATCCGGAAGGGCCTTTCCGAATTCTGCTCCGGATTCTGGAAGTTCTATTTCAGATCAATGCCTTGGGGCAGATTTCAGAATTCGGAAAACGCCCCCCTTAAGGGGTAGGTGACCTCCCCGCCAGGCGCGGGAGGGTCACCACCTACCCCTGGGCGATTTCTCGGGCTGGATTTCCCGCCCGCCACCCCATCGAGCAGCAACCCGGAAAGGAGCCGATCATGGCCCATGCATCTCTGACCCCGACACCCATGAGCGCCCCGTTGCCCGGCGTGCCTGTCGTCCTCGCCCTCGATCTCGGCACCACGACCGGCTGGGCCCTGCAGGCGGCGGACGGTCTGATCACCAGCGGCACCGTGTCCTTCCGACCCAGCCGCTACGACGGCGGCGGCATGCGCTACCTGAGGTTCCGCGGCTGGCTCGAGCAGCTGGCGCACGAAGCCGGCGCCATCACCGCCATCCATTTCGAGGAGGTGCGCAGGCACGTCGGCACCGACGCGGCGCATGTCTATGGCGGGCTGCTGGCCACGCTGACGTCGTGGGCCGAGACTGCGGGCGTCGCCTATCAGGGCGTACCGGTCGGCACCATCAAACGCCACGCCACCGGCAAGGGAAACGCGAACAAGGAAGCCATGATGGCGGCCGCCCGGGCGCGCGGCTTCAGCCCCGCCGACGACAATGAGGCCGACGCCATCGCGATCCTGCTCTGGGCGCTGGAGACCCGGGGAGGTGTGCGATGAGCGGCATGCGGTTCACGCCCAAGGGCTACGGCGGTCACCGCCGCAATCCCGACGAGGTCAAGCGCGACGGCTGGAAGGAACAGGGCCTGCTGGCCGTGGCCATCGACGACCACCGCCTGACCTGGCCGGAGCGCGAGCTGGTCCGTCAGCTCGGCGAGCGGCTCTACGGCAAACGGGAACGGGAGGCGCGTCATGGGTGAGTGGACCACAGCACAAGTACAGGACCGGCTGGAACTTGCGGCGGGCGTGATGCGGCAGATGCCGGGCGTCATGCCACAGGGCTTCTTCAACGCATGGCCCGAGTATTTCCACAGCTTCGCCGACAAGGTCGGTCAGGAGCCGCAGATGCGTCGCCCGAGGCCAAGCCCGCGTCAGATCACGCAGGCCGAGGAAGCGATGCTCTGGCTGCGCTGGCTCGAGAAGGACGATGCGCGCCTTGTCTGGCTTCGAGCGAATGGTACGCCGTGGAAGCCTATCTGCTGGGAGCTCGGGATCAGCCGGGCAACGGCGAACCGGCGCTGGCAGTATGGCGTTGCGGTTATCGTCTGGCGACTGAACGGGAAACGGGTGCCGCGGAAGCGGTCGAGGCGTTTTGTGGTAGATGGCGTGGACTGAACGCGGTTGGATTGAAGCCTAACGTTCGTTTCAGCCGGGGACGAGGGTCAGGGCATGGGTACCTGGAGATAACCGACTACGCGTCGATAGGCGCTATCCCGCCGGGGCACGACGGAGCCCTCAAGGACATCAATGCTCGCCAATCCTGCGCCTCGATCTCGGCATCGATCCGTCATCCGGTCGATCAAGCGAGCGACCGCATTCGCACGAAGATTGGGCAAGTCGGCGTTCCCGAATGCGCGGCCGCTGCGCGTCTCGCGGCCTGTTGGGATCTCCACCGGAACTTCGCTAAATACCGCGTCCGAGGAGGCGGGGTCCCGCAGGGGCAAGACCGTCACGCTAGCCGGACGGGCGTCCAAAGGTTCGAGCCAGTCGCCGTCCGCCGCGTCCGCATAGCCGCGTATTAGCATCTCTGCACCAGTAAATTTCTGCGCAACCAAGAGGCGAAGGTATGCGCTCTCCGCAAGCTCCGCGATAACGGGGTTACTTCTTGCTTCCGCCAGTTCATCACTAAGTTCGGCGAGAGCGTCCCAAAAATCGACGTTGCTGAAGATTGCTCGATTCGCCGCTTCGCATAAATTCGCTGCCAGAGCGCCAATCATCTGCTCTGACGGCGGGCCGCCCCAAGGATCGACTGGCGTTGTCTGCCGCGCCTCGAATTCGAACAGGGTATATTGATCTGGGCTCGTCGCGCCCCAATCAGGCCGTGCGATGGAGAACGTGACCCATCTTTCGCGTCCCTCAATCAGGACGTCCGCTGTTGCATGGAGAGAGATGATCTCTAGGCGGTCATTCAGCGAGGCAATTTCGTTTCGAAGTTCTGTGAAGGCTTCGACCTCACCAGGCGACAAGGCGAGACGTTGCAGTAAAAGAACCGTATCACGGAAACGACGTTCTAGATCGGCCATCGCTGCATCAACACGCGCCGACTTGGCTTCGGCGAGGTTCGCACGCGCCGACGCTTCCCGGCGCTCTTCCCTTTCCTTTGCCAGGGCTTCGTTCGCACTATCTCGCTCCGCTTCCGCCCTGGTCCTCGCCTCATCGGCTCGCTTTTCGGCGTCAACAGCCAGACGGCTGGATTCTTGCGCGTCATCCCGCGCGCTTATGGCGTGATCTCGCGCGGTTACTGCGGCGTCTCGTGCAATCACGGCGGCCTCTCGCTCTCCTATCGCAAGATCCCTTGCCGTTTCGGCGCCATCTTTCTGGGCCCTTAAGGTTTCGATCGTCGTGTCCTTCTCCGCGATTTGCGCCTCCAGAGATCGAGTTCCAAAGAATAGCGCGGCGACCATAAGGCCGGCCCCAACAATGACGAAAGCTATGGCAGGCGCGCCGACGAAACGCCCCTCAGCGAGGTTGACCTCCATCGCGAAGAACGGCTCTCCCCGTCGCAAGTGCCAAGCGCCGAGGGCGATTCCGACGACGAACAGGATCAGTCCCGCAAAGAGTGGAACGTTTGCCATCAATGCCTCGTGCGGAGAGTTTTGACACTCAACGAGGAGCCGTATGTTCGCATGAACCTATTGATGTTACCCCTCACTGACGGCGCGCCCAAATCAGCAGGATCGTACCATCTGCATCCCTGAAAGTAACCAACGGAAATCAAAGGAGTGGGATTGACGGCATCAGCCGGCGGGAGGCGGCCACCTGCGCCCGTGACATAGTCCTGTTGAGGTTTCGCGGCACGGCACTTGCGACATGCGTCGCAGTTAGTCGGTTGGAGGCGTTGCCGACTGCCTGTCAAGACTTCGACGGCACGCGAGACGCTTTTCCGTGAGACACCGGAACGCGAGACGGATCGCCCCAACGCCGCTATCTATAGCGATATACTCGGGAGAGGAGCGCGCAGGCAGACGCCGCGTCGCTGGCTTCCGGGGTCCAGCGAAGGTTCCAGCCGGGTCCAATCGGCTAACCCATTGAGTTCGCGGTTCCTTCCTGGCGATATTCGTATGCTGGCGGGCGAAGCGCGG
>NZ_SOKV02000076.1:0-8103 GCF_004407025.1 Paracoccus sp. DMF | reverse complement strand
GCTGCGGTTCAGGCGGGCGGGCGCGGGTTCGATCGGGAAGAAACTCATGGCGGGATGCCTCCTTGGCGGGGGTAAAACTCGCGCAAAGGGAAAGAATATTTCTATTTACTGTCAAGAAATATAATTTCTGACAAAGCGAAAAGTTCTAGATCGCCGCTCAGCCGCCCGGTCGCGAGCCCTGCTGGGAATAGAAAAACGCGATGGCCTGGGAGCGGCTTTTCACCGACAGCTTGTCGTAAAGGTTCGATAGGTGGAACTTGACCGTATTGGGCGAGATCCCCAGTTCGCGCGCCATCTCGCGGTTGGTCAGGCCGCGGGCCAGGGCGGCCAGCATGTCGGTTTCGCGCCGTGACAGCGAGTGCAGCGGATTGCGTTGCAATTCGCGCACGTCGAGGAACGGGAACACCATCCGCCCGGCCGCCACCGCGATGCAGGTCTCGAGCAGGGTCTCGACCGGGCCGTTGCGCGAGACGAAGCCGGCGGCGCCGGCGCCCATGGCCGAGATGTGGCCTTGGCTCGATTCGCGGGCATAGACGATGACGCGGGGCGCGGCCTCCTGTTCGCGCAGCTGCTCCATCAGCCGGGCGCCGCCCATCTCGGGCAGGTCCCAGTCGATGATCCCGACCCGGGCCGGCACCCGGCGGGTGGTGGCCAGGAAGCCCTCGGCCGTGGCCGAGGTGGCCAGCAGCGAAAAGCGCGCGTCGCGTTCGAACACCTCGGACATGGCGGACAGGACCAGCGGGTTGCTGTCGGCGAGAATCACCGAAATCGCCGTTTCCGCCCCGCGCACGGTGCGGATCGGCCTGTCCATGACCGCGCTTGCGCCTTGCGGCGGCAAATGCTGGGCCAATTCCTTCCTCCCCATTCCTTCGGGTAGGTTTCGCCCCACCCGAACGGATACCTCGATGCAACATAATCTTACGTTGTGGCAGCTGTCCAGAGCATGTTTCTTTCAATTCAACATTCTTGAACTGAAGGAAATTGCGCATGACTGACGCGACGATCTTTCCGCAGCTGGAAATCCCCGACACGCTGGCAGCCGGTCCGGGTCCGGGCAATACCGATCCGCGGGTGCTGCAACGATTTGCCAGTGCCGGCGTGGCCGACCACATGCAGGCCGACGTGCTGCGTGGCATGATCGAGGCCAAGCTGATGCTGCGCCAGGTCATGGGGACCCGGAACATCCACACCTTCGGCGTCGCCGGCACCGGCTGGAGCGGGCTCGACACGCTGTTCAGCGCGGTGATGCCGGGCGACAAGGTGGTGGCCTTCGTCAACGGCACCTTCTCGGGCATCGACGGGCTGACGCTGCGCATGAAGGCCGCCACGGCCGAAGAACTGGCCGCGGCGCCGCTGGACCCGAAACCGGCCTCGGTCGTGGTCGTCTCCGTGCCGCATGGCCAGTCGGTCACCGGCGAGATCGTCGAAAAGGCGCTGGCCGAGCACAAGCCGAAATGGGCCGCGATGGCGCATTGGGAAACCGGATCGGGCCGCATCAACGACATCCAGGGCTTTTCCGACGCCTGCGAGAAGCATGGCGCGATGGGCCTGGTGGACGCCGTGTCGTCGCTGGGGGTCGAGGATTTCTCGATCGACGATTACCCGGGCGTCGCCGGCTGGGCCTCGTGCCCGCAAAAAGGGATCTGCTGCCTGCCGCTGACCTATGCGCCCGTCAGCTTCACCGACCGCTATATCGACAGCCTGAAGAAATCCGGCGCCCGCACCTTCGTGCATCACCCGATCCTCGAGGCCCGGCATTGGGGCATCATCGACGGCAAGGACGTGGAAAAGGGCGCCTATCACCGCACCCACAGCGCCTATGCCGTCGCGGCCTTCCACGAGGCGCTGCGTATCCTGCTGCAGCAGAGCGTGGCCGGGCGGGCGCGCTCCTATGCCTTCCACGAGGCGGCGCTGCGCGATGCGGTGACGGCGATGGGCTGCAAGGTCACCTCGAACATGACCTCGCTGGTGGTGCTGAACCTGCCGCCGGCCCTGGCGGGCCGCGAGGCCGAGCTGGTGGCCTCCTGCCGCGCCAAGGGCTTCGGCATTTGGCCGACGCTTTCGGAACCCGTGCAGGTGCGCATCGGCATCCTGAACCTGCTGAACCAGCGCGCCATCACCGACATCGTCACCCGCTTTGCGGCGGCGCTGAACGACATGGGCGCCGGCATCGACACCGGCCCGGTGCTCGAGGGCCTGCAGCGCCACTACGATACGGCCGTCGCCGCCGAATAAGCGACACCCAGGGGAGGGGAGAGGACGATGGATATCCACGAATACCAGGCCAAGGAACTGCTCAGCAAGTTCGGGGTGGGCATTCCCACCGGCGCGCTGGCCTATAGCCCGGAACAGGCGGCGTACCGGGCGCGCGAGATGGGCGGCGACCGCTGGGTCGTCAAGGCCCAGGTCCATGCCGGCGGCCGCGGCAAGGCCGGCGGGGTCAAGGTCTGCAGCAGCGACACCGAGATCCAGGACGTGACCGAGACCATGTTCGGCCAGAAGCTGGTGACGCATCAGACCGGGCCCGAGGGCAAGGGTATCTACCGCGTCTATGTCGAGGCCGCGGTGCCGATCCTGCGCGAGATCTATCTGGGCTTCGTGCTGGACCGCGCCAGCCAGCGCGTGATGATCGTCGCCTCGGGCGAGGGCGGCATGGAGATCGAGGAGATCTCGGCCGAGAAGCCCGACAGCATCGTCCGCGCCGCCATCGAGCCGGCGGTCGGCCTGCGCGAATTCCAGGCCCGCGAGATCGCCTTCGCGCTTGGCATCAAGCCCGGGCTGGTCCAGCAGATGGTGCGCACGCTGATGGGCTGCTACCGCGCCTTCCGCGACCTGGATGCGACCATGGTGGAAATCAACCCGCTGGTGGTGACCTCGGACGACCGCATCCTGGCGCTGGACGCCAAGATGACCTTCGACAACAACGCCCTGTTCCGGCATCCGCAGATCAGCGAGCTGCGCGACAAGTCGCAAGAGGATCCGCGCGAATCCCGCGCCGCCGACCGCGGCCTGTCCTATGTCGGGCTGGAAGGCAATATCGGCTGCATCGTGAACGGCGCCGGCCTGGCCATGGCGACGATGGACACCATCAAGCTGGCCGGCGGCGAGCCTGCGAACTTCCTCGACATCGGCGGCGGCGCCACGCCCGAACGGGTGGCCAAGGCGTTCCGGCTGGTGATGTCGGACAAGAACGTGCAGGCGATCCTGGTCAATATCTTCGCCGGCATCAACCGCTGCGACTGGGTGGCCGAGGGCGTCGTCAAGGCGCTGCGCGACGAGCCGGTGGATGTGCCGGTCGTGGTGCGCCTGGCCGGCACCAATGTCGAGGAAGGCCAGAAGATCCTGGCGCAAAGCGGGCTGCCGCTGATCCGCGCCACCACGCTGATGGAAGCCGCCGAACGCGCCGTCGCCGCATGGCGCGCCGATACCAAGCAGAACCCCAACCTGAGGGCCGTGTGATGAGCATTTTTCTGGATCGTGAAACCCGCGTCATCGTTCAGGGCATCACCGGCAAGATGGCCCGCTTCCATACCAGGGAGATGATCGACTACGGCACCAATGTCGTCGGCGGCGTCGTGCCCGGCAAGGGCGGCGAGACCTGCGAGGGCGTGCCGGTCTTCAACACCGTCAAGGAAGCGGTCGAGGCGACCGGCGCCCAGGCCTCGCTGGTCTTCGTGCCGCCGCCGGCCGCGGCCGACAGCATCATGGAAGCGGCCGATGCCGGCATCCAGTACTGCGTCTGCATCACCGACGGCATCCCGGCCCAGGACATGATCCGCGTCAAGCGTTACATGTATCGCTATCCGAAAGAGCGCCGGATGATCCTGACCGGCCCGAACTGCGCCGGCACCATCAGCCCCGGCAAGGCCATGCTGGGGATCATGCCGGGCCATATCTACATGCAGGGCCATGTCGGCATCATCGGCCGCTCGGGCACGCTGGGCTATGAGGCGGCGGCGCAGCTGAAAGAGCTGGGGCTGGGGGTCTCGACCTCGGTCGGCATCGGCGGCGACCCGATCAACGGCTCGTCCTTCCGCGACGTGCTGGAGCATTTCCAGAACGACGACGACACCCATGCCATTTGCCTGATCGGCGAGATCGGCGGGCCGCAGGAAGCCGAGGCCGCGGATTACATCCGCGAGCATGTGACGAAGCCGGTGGTGGCCTATATCGCCGGCCTGACCGCGCCCAAGGGCCGCACCATGGGCCATGCCGGCGCCATCATCTCGGCCTTCGGGGAAAGCGCCTCGGAAAAGGTGGAAATCCTGTCGGCGGCCGGCATCACCATGGCGGAAAACCCCGCCGTGATCGGGCAGACCATCGCCCGCGTCCTGCAGTAACGGAGGCAGACATGGCGAAACCTCGGGTTCTTGTCACGCGCCGCTGGCCCGCGGCGGTCGAGGCGCGGCTGGCGGAGGCGTTCGACGTCAGGTTGAACACCGCCGACAAGCCGCTCGCGCCCGAGGATTTCCGGGCGGCGATGCGGGATTACGACGCGATCCTGCCCACCGTCACCGATAAGCTGGGCGCGCCCGCGCTGGACATCGACAAGCCGCAGGTGCGGATCCTGGCGAATTACGGCGTGGGCTACAGCCACATCGACCTCGACAGCGTCGGCCGGCATGGCATCGTCGTGACCAATACCCCGGACGTGCTCAGCGAATGCACCGCCGACCTGGCGATGACGCTGCTGCTGATGGTGGCGCGCCGCGCCGGCGAGGGCGAGCGCGAGCTGCGCGCCGGGCAATGGACCGGCTGGCGGCCGACGCATCTGGTCGGCACCAAGGTTTCCGGCAAGACGCTGGGCATCATCGGCTATGGCCGCATCGGGCAGGAAATGGCCCGGCGCGCGCATCACGGCTTCGGCATGAAGATCCTGGCCTATAACCGCAGCCCGGTCGCGCCCGAGGTGCTGGCGCAATGCCAGGCCACCCAGGTCGCCAGCATCGACGAACTGCTGCCGCAATGCGATTTCGTCTCGCTACATTGCCCGGGCGGCGCGGCGAACCGGCACCTGATCAACTCGCGCCGGCTGGGGCTGATGCGGCCAGACGCCTTCCTGATCAATACCGCGCGCGGCGAGGTGATCGACGAGATGGCGCTGTCGCATGCGCTGTGGTTCGAATCCATCGGCGGCGCCGCGCTGGACGTGTTCGACGGCGAGCCGAACATCAACCCGGCGCTGCGTGACAGCGACCGGCTGGTGATGCTGCCGCATCTGGGCAGCGCCACCCGCGAGGCGCGCGAGGCGATGGGCTTCCGCGTGCTCGACAACCTTGAAGATTTCTTCGCAGGACGCGCACCGCGCGACAGGGTGAACTGATGCAAAGCGGGGTTCAGCGGATCGGCAGCCTGCCCCCCGACGAAACCGAGGACGCCTATGGCGGGCGGCTGCGGGCCGAGCTGCGCGCGCTCTGGACCAATGTCATCGCCCGTCGCGCGCCCGGCATCCTGCCGCTGTTGTCGGGCGAGTCGGCCGAGCTGCCGCAGGATGGCGACGTGACCGTCTGCCTTCAGGCGCTGAACATCTGGTTCCAGCTGCTGAAGATCATCGACGAGAATGTCGCGACCCGCGCCCGCCGCATGGTCGAGACCGGCGACGGCCCGGCCGCGGTCAAGGGCAGCTTTGCCCGCGTGCTGGCGCAAGACCCGCAGCTGGCGCCCGAGACCTTCTGGCGCAATGTGCAGGGGCTTTGCGTCGGCCCGACGCTGACCGCGCATCCGACCGAGGCCAAGCGCGTCACCGTGCTGGAAATCCACCGCCGCATCTATCGCGCGCTGGTCACGCTGGAGACCGACCGCTGGACCCCGCGCGAAAGGGCCGATCTTTTCGCCGATCTCGAGGCCGAGATCGACCTGTTGTGGCTGACCGGCGAATTGCGTCGCCAGCGCCCGACGCCGCTCGACGAGATCGAATGGGGCCTGCAATTCTTTCGCGACAGCCTGTTCGACGCCGCCCCGAACGTCATGCGCCGCTTCCAGCAGGCCGCGGCGCAGGACCATGGCGCCGACCCCGCCGACCGGCCGGTGCCGCTTTTGCGCTTCCATTCCTGGATCGGCGGCGACCGCGACGGCAACCCGCATGTCACGACCGAGACCACCCGCACCGCGCTCGACCGCGGCCGCGCGGCGGCCCTGGACCGCTGCCGGCAGGGGCTGGAGCTTGCCGCGCGCCAGCTCAGCATCAGCAGCGCCATCGCGCATCTGCCCGGCCAGGCGCTCGGCCTGCTGCAGGCGGTGATCGACGCCGCCCCGCCGCCCGAGGGCCAGCAGCACCGCAACCCCGGCGAGCTGTTCCGCCAGGCGATCAGCGCCATTGCCCGCCGCATCGAGGCCACCGCCTCGGGCAACGGCCCGGCCTATGCCCATGTGCGCGACTATATCGCCGAGCTGCGCCGCGTCGAAACCGCGCTGGAACTGATCGAGGCCGGCCAGCTGGCCGAACGGCTGGTGCGGCCCCTGCGCTGGCAGGCCGAGATCTTCGGCTTCCGCACCGTCACGCTGGACGTGCGGCAGAATTCCTCGGTCACGACGCGGGCGCTGGCCTCGCTCTGGGGCGAGGGCGCGCCGGACTACGGCACGCCGGAATGGTCGGCGCGGCTGCGGGCCGAGATCGTGCAGGACAGGCTGCCGAGTCCCCGGCGCGAGGCGCTGCCGGCCGAGACGGCCGAGCTTCTGGACCTTCTGGACCTGATGCGCGTCACCCGCTTCGGCGCCGACCCGCTGGCCATCGGCCCGTTCATCCTGTCCATGACCCGGTCTTGCGACGACCTGCTGGGTGTGTTCCTGCTGGCGCGCTATGCCGGTTTCGGCCCGGAACGGCTGGACCTGCGCGTAGTGCCCTTGTTCGAGACCATCGGCGACCTGCGCGCCGCGCCCGCGATCCTGGACGATCTGCTGCGCGTGCCGCTGGCCCGGCGCAGCCTGGAAACCGAGGACCGCCGCATCGAGATCATGCTGGGCTATTCCGACAGCAACAAGGACGGCGGCTTCCTCTGCGCCAGCCGCGAGCTGGAAAAGGCGCAGCGCAGCATCGCGCGGGTGCTGGCCGGGCACGGGCTGATGCCGGTGTTCTTCCACGGCCGCGGCGGCTCGGTCAGCCGCGGCCAGGCGCCGACCGAACGCGCCATCGCCGCCCAGCCCGCCGGCACGGTGAACGGCCGGTTGCGCACCACCGAACAGGGCGAGGTGGTGTCGTCGAAATACGCCAACCGCGGCACCGCGCAATACGAGCTGGAGCTCTTGGCCTCGTCGGTCATGGCGCAGTCGCTTGCGAGTGCGGTCGAGCCGGTGCGGCCCGAGTTCAACGACACGCTCGAGGCGCTGTCGGACCTGTCCTGCACCGCCTATCGCGGGCTGCTGCACCGGCCGGGCTTCATCGACTATTTCAACCAGTCGAGCCCGGTCGAGGAGCTGGCCATGCTCAAGATGGGCTCGCGCCCGGCCCGGCGCTTCGGCGCGCAAAGCCTCGACGACCTGCGGGCCATCCCCTGGGTCTTTGCCTGGTCGCAGAACCGCCACCTGATCTCGGGCTGGTATGGCTTCGGCTCGGCCATCGCCACCTTCCGCCGCTTCCACCGCGCCGAGGGCGACAAGCTGCTGCTGCGCATGGCGCGGGATTCGCGCGTGTTCCGGCTGATCGTGGACGAGACGGAAAAGTCGCTGTTCCATGCCGACATGGCGGTGGCGGCGAAATACCGGGCGCTGGTCGCCGACGACGGGGTGGGCGACGACATCTTCGGCCGCATCCGCCAGGAATATGACGACAGCCGCGCGGCGGTGACCTTCCTGAACGGCGGCACCGAGATCGGCGCGCGCTTCCCGAACATGTCGGCGCGCTTCGGCCGGGTGCGCGCCGATCTGGACCGGGTGCACGATCTTCAGGTCGCGCTGCTGCGCAAGAATCGCGACCAGACCGGGCCAGGCCTGCCGGTCGCGCTGATGCAGACGATGAATTGCATTTCCGCCGCTCTGGGCTGGACTGGATAAGGAGCAGACAGCATGAACGAACAGACCCCTTCGGGCTTTTTCACCGAACCGCTTTCGACGCGCGACCCTGCGGTCTTCGGAGCGATCCGTCAGGAGCTTGGCCGGCAGCGCGAC
>NZ_SOKV02000075.1:0-8209 GCF_004407025.1 Paracoccus sp. DMF | reverse complement strand
GGTGACCGCCGAGAGCATGATGGTCTTGCCCGCGCCGGTGGGCGCCACGCCCAGCGTGTTGCCGCGGGAAGCGAGCGCAGCCACGCTGCGCTCGACGAAGGTCTTCTGGCGGGGGCGCAGGCGCATGGGCCGGTCTCCCCTTACTGCGCCCAGCTCGGCCGACCGGCGAACCCGGGGGCAGACGCGGGCTGGCCGGGCTGATGTGCGGGTGCCGCAGGGGTGGTCTGCTGCGGGGCTTGCCCGACTGCACCCTGTCTCCCGAACTGCAGCGCCGCAGTCCCCATGACCTGCGCGTAATCGCGATGATCCGGCGTGACCGCGCTGCGGATCTCGTTCTTGTCGTCGCCGCTGGCATCGGTGCCGATGTCGATGCGGGCGATGAACTCGATCCCGTCGAGATCGGCAAAGCCGTTGATGCGCCGCGCCGCCTGCGCCTCGGCCGACATGTCCTTGTCGGAAATCCCGCGCGCCGAGTTCAGCATGCCGCGCACGAGGCTGCGGCCCATGTTCGCCCAGTCCGGCCCCTTCGGGCTGTAGAGCCCGATCAGGGTGAAGATCTTGCGCCGGGCGTACTGGCCCTCGGTCACCGTGAACTCGCCGTTCAGGTAAACCGCGCCGGTCGAGCCACGGGTGGCATAGCCGCCGGTCCAGCCTTGCGAGGCGTCGTCGAATCCGCCCGGGCGGATGGTCAGGCGCACCTTGGCCAGCGTACCCTTGGGTATCAGGTTGGTGTTGCTCTGCGCGTCGTTGAAATCGTTCCAGGAACCCATGGGGAACCTCCTTTTCTGATCAGGATTGCGGTTGGGATTGGGCGTCAGCCGCCGGATCGGCGGGTGGCGGGGTGTAGGTCAGGCGCTTGGGCGCTGGTGCGACGGGCGCGCGGATCTTCGTCATCAGGCGGCCGAGGTGAGGCTCCTCGACCTGATCCAGACGGCCGGAGCGGTCCTTGGCCGGAAAGCCCCATGGGTTGATCGTCTGGCAAACGAAGGCGCGATACGGATCGCCATCGGCCTTCAGCTCCGCCATGGTGATCACCTCGTCGACGATCCCCGGCAGCTCCAACCCGGTCTTCGAGCCGTCGATCTGCGGCTGGAAGACCTTGCGATTGAAGTCGTCGAGCTTCTCGTCGAGGATCCCGACGAACCAGACGTTCTTCGCCCGCGTGTGCTGGAGATGGGTGAGCCTGCCAATCATCTCGCGGCCGTGCAACCCGTAGGCCCCGCGCACATCCGGCTTGCCGGTCTTCTCCGACAGCGCCTCGGGCTGGCCCTTGCACCAGCCGAAGCACAGCCGACCCGCCACTGTGATCGAGTCCACGAAGATCGTGTCGTAGCGGTCGAGTGCGGCCGGATCGCCGAAGCGGTCGCAGACCGCCTTGTAATGCGCCGGGCTGTAGGGCTGCTCGTCCCTCAGCGCCGGGTTGGGTCCGCCGATGAATACCGCGAAATCCCGGCATTCCGTCCAGGTTCGCGGCCGGATGCTGTCGCCCGCCCAGCCCTCGATGGCGAGATCGCCCGCCTCTAGGTCCATGAACAGGGTGGTCGATGCGTTCAGCGTCCAGAGGAGCGAGGTCTTCCCGATGCCGGACTTGCCGAAGATGCAGCCCTTGATGCCCCGCGGCTCGGCCAGCCGCTGGTCGGCGCTGATGATCGGGAGGCTCATTGATCGTCCCCCTGCGGGACGATCTCGATCTTCAGCGTGCCGGGCCGGACGGTGCGCGCGGGCTCGAAACCGGCACGGATGGCATCGGGCCAGGCGGCGTATTTGCGCTCGGGCACCTTGAACGCGATGTCGACATACTGCGCGGGATCGTCCCCGGCGGCGCGGATGCGCTCGACCATGGCGGCGAGGCGATCCTGGTCCCAATCCACCCGCTTCGGCAGATCGGCGACCACGGTGAAATCGCCGTCGTCGAAGCGGATCGTGCCGGTGTCCTTGCCTGCGGCCTGCCGCTCCTCGGTGGCGCGGGTGGCGTAGCGAACCGTCAGTGCGCCATCGAGGCGGGCTTTCGCGGCCTTGTCGCGCTTGATGCGCTCGTCGACATCGCGTTGCAGGATGGCCAGCAACTCGACGGGCAGCTGGGCGATGTCCTGCAAGCCGAGGCCCGGTAGGTCGTCGACGGTGGGGGTGTTCGCGGGGAACGGCATGTAAGGGTCTCCATGATCGGCAAAGAGGGATTGGAAGGCGGTCATCACGCGGCAGCCCGACCACTTGAACCGGTGGCATGGTCGGGCTGCCCTTGCTCGGCGAGCAGGAGCGCGGACAGCGACACGGCTGCGGCCTTCGGCTTGGGGCGGGCGACGGCGATGTAGGCGAACTGGTCGGGACCCAAGCGCTCTTGCACCAGGTGCACGAGGCCCTGTTCGGCGGCCCAGAACGCGCGGGCGCCTAGCCAGGTCAGCCTTGTGCGTTCTTCGGTCGTGAAGCGGGACAATCCCTGACAACGATCGAGCGTCAGAAAGCCGCGATGGTATTCGAGCCGGTCGCCCGGCATAGCCTGCGCCACCCAGGCGCAGAACTCGATCTCGGTGAGCGGTCGGCGGGCGCGGACCGTGATGAAGGGGGTGGTGCCCATGAACATGATCTCCTCCTTTCGCCTCTACTCAGGCCGCCGCGAGATCGTCCCAGGCGGGACCGAGACCGTGGACGGTGAGGACGTGGCGGAGATCGGCGAGGCGGCGGTAGAGCGCGGACCGGCTGCCGAACCCCTCGGCCGCGAGCGCGGTGACGGGGCGATGCGCCAGCGCCGCACAGAAGCGGCGATCCTCGTCCGGGAGCCGCGCGAGCGCAGCCTGCAGGGCGTGGTGAAGTTCGGTGACAGCGGCGGCGCAGCAGGTCTGGCCGTGCCAGGCGGCAAGCCCGTCGTCCTCGGTCAGCGTGTCGCCGACCGGCTCGCGGGCTCCGGCCAGCGGCACCTCCAGCGAAAGCAGCGATCCGCCCTGTGCACGGCGCTGGCGGTGATGGCGCATCGCGATCCGCGAGGACTGGTTGCGCAGGACGATGTTGGCGAAGGCGCCGATGGTGCCACGCGAGGGATCGTAGGCGGGCAAGCGGCGCAGCAGATCGACCAGGAGGTCTTGGCCTAGATCCTCGCGTTCGCAGACCGGCAGGCACAGCTTGCGCCGGAGCCGCTGTGCCGCCGCGCCGGCCTCGTGGACGATGGTTTCAATGTCGTCGGGGGAAAGTTCGATCTGCATCGCTGCGCGCCTCAGTCATCGTTTCTGATGAGCCCAAGGTGCCGGATCGGGTCGCCGCGCAGGTGGGAACGGGGTGGGAATAAGGTGGGGGTTTGGTGGGATCAGTAGGTAACTGGCGGGGCGAGGCAGAGGCTTGTCTCCAGCCCCACCAGTTGTCAGCCCAAAGTCAGCTAAAAAACTATCTGGTCCACGCGCACCATGCTTGCTTTACTGGCGGGGCAATGAGGAAGCGGCCAAAGGCGGGGTTTGTTCGATGAACGAAAACAGAGAACGCCTAACGGCGGTGCGGGCTTCCTTAGGACGACAAGTTCAGGATCAGGGTCTGCCTCTTGTCGATACAGTATTCTGGCATAACCCTGGCCCGAAGATCGGCGGGTACCTCGCATTCCAGCTTCAAATGGCCGGGTGCGGAGAAACCGGTGCGCACAGGGTTGACCTCCAACCTAGACCGCAGCGCTTCAAATCGCTGTCCGAACTCAGGCAGCACCTTGAGCGCGAGCATACAAACAAGCATTGGTATCGTGGACAGCGTCGCCGCTATCAGGCGCTCTATCGCGGAGTAATTCCTAGTCTTATTGAAGCGGGCCTCGGATTCGATGCCGTCGAGTTCCAGATGGAGTCACTGGTTCCAAGCGTTTACCGATCGTTTGTCCGGTCAAGTCCAGCGACCTGGCACGAGTCGCCACCTCTGGGTCCGCCGCTGGATGCATTCGCTGCGCCGCTGCGGGCAATTCTTAGAAGCGGTAACGAGAAGCTGATAGAAGTCTTCGTTCAGGCGACCGAAATGATCGGTTTGGACACCATCCGATTGCTTGTGTCCGACCGGGTCAACATCGGCCTCGGCGAAAAGATGGCGGCTCCGGGAACTAACGTTTCAAAAGAGATCGCTAAGCTCATATCTCTGGCGCAGCACTATGAATTTAACTCGGTGATGGTCGACGTGACGCGCAACGTCGACATCGCGGCAACGTTTGCCAGTAGCGACTGGGAGAGTGGAAAAAGAGCACGCGAGGGTGGAGGCGTTATCTACCGTTTTGACGCATCAATGATCGAAAAGGCGTCGGTTGATATGCTGAAAGGCGGGGTGCGCTCGCCCCTGCTAGGCCCACTTGCCCTGCTAGGCGTGACGGACGTCCATGAGATTGGGTTCGACCTGCAGCGGCCAGTGCGCCAGCAAGGCGGTAGTCTTTTTGGCCTTGAGACTGCTGCTGCGCATTTTCTTTTTCAAATGCACGGTGCCTTGGAGGCTTTCGTATTTGAGGAGGATGACGTAGGCGCGGACGACATCCCTGAGATGAACTATCTTAGACCGACAGATGATCCGGGTCTTGCTGTGTTCGACATGAGTGCCCGAGACCAGGTCGAACCATTAACCGATGACGAAATCGCTGATGGCCTCCGCCGTGCTGGAAAGAGTGATAAGGAAGTGGCCCGCACTTTATCATGGAGGCGCGATGGAATTATTTGACCCACCTTCTCCACGCAATTGATGAGAGCTTTGCGCATCCCATCAATCGGGCGCTCCTTCAATACAGTTCGATATGCTTCCAGAGCTTAAATGTTCTGCGGCCGAAGATCGGGATTCTTTATCTGCCAATTTCAACCACCGATAGAACCCTGATCGTGGTGCGGCAGCTCACTCTTCAACCATAATCGCCGTTGCTGAGACGCCGAGCCGGTATCCACGGTTTCGCACCGTCGCAATCAGTGCCTTGCTCTCGGCATCGGTAAACCCAGCGGCCTTGAAAGCGTCACGCAACTCGCGGATCAAGTCCTTGGCCTCGCGCGCAGTCGTGCCTTCGACATGGGATCCGGAGGCAACCTGATCGCGCGACAGCGCCTTTTCCAGCAGACGCTCGAACACGGGGAAAATCTGACGCGACAGGATGACGGAGCGACCATCCCATTGAACTTCGGCCGTTGCCCTTCGCACGCGAAGCGCGGGCGCCAGCGGGACCGGCACCAGAGCGGCGTCATCGATTGCAGCGCCAAGGAAGTTCGAGGCAGGCTTCAGCACCTCGAGGATTTCGATCAAATGAAAACCCGCATCCTGATGTCGCCGGGCAGTCTCAGCTGGCAACGCCTGTGCGAGGATCGTGATGTCCGAACCCTGCGCGGCCTGGCGCAACGATGCGATGATGCCGTCGCCGGTCAGGGCTGCGGGCTCCAGCGCAAGAAACACCGCCCGACCCGATGGCGTGTCGCCGAGCCGCCAGACCTTATCCGCCGCCAGTTTCGGGGCCGCGCTGAACCCTGCCGCCGCGCCGATTACGGATGCCAATGCCGCAGCCCCCATGCGGAACTCGCGCAGATCGTCCTCGGTGAGATCGACGTCATGTCGGCGGTCGAGCGGGCACTCAGCACGATATCCATCGCCCGCTTTCCGGATCGGCCGACAGGGGAGTCCGCATTCGCAGGCATCGCAGACCTCCCAATCGGAGAGAGGCGCCTGTTCGACGAGGACACGTTTCGCGAGCAGCCGGTCGAAGACCGGACCGAAGAACGGCGCGGCAAGCTCGCCGGGCAGGATTGCGTCGTCGCCAGCCTCACTCAGCCGCGTCAACAACCTCAAAATCGTCTCGGTCATTCATCAGTCCGTTCCGTTCGATCAGCTTCATCACCCGCGCCTCATGCTGAGTGCGGCGGAACTGCACGACGCCCGGGGGGCGCAGCTTGACCGTGACCTGTGGCTGGCGCTTGCCGTCGCCCTTGAACAGGATTCGGAACACGAGCTCGCCCAGCCGCCAGGCACCAGCGAACGAGACCGGCGTGCTGCCGAAATGCTGGAGCGCATCACCGCCGAGATCCCGCGACCGCAGCGTGCGCACCACGCGGGGATACCCCTTGTTTCCGGGCGCCATCAGGTCGGCGGCGGCCTCGATGATCAACACCTTGTCGATCAGCGGATCGTAGGCGGCATCGAAGGCGAAGCTTGGTCCGGCCAGTTCGACCGGGCGCAGGGTATAGAGGTCCTGCGCATCGTCGCCGTCGAAGAAGCGAGGTCTGTCAAGGATGATCGAGGCGAAGAGTTCCGCGATCTCGGGCTGATGCGCCTTCCGGATGCGGGCCAGCCGCAACATGCCGGTGTTCTCGGAGTATCGCAGCACGGCGTGAGAAATCTGGCGCACGCTGATGACCCGTTCGACCTGGCCTTCGACGACCGGCATGGTCGAGACCATGGAGCCGTGGCTGACCACGAGGTTGATCTCGTCATCGTCGTCGTAGTCGCCCACCCGGCAGAAATCCCCAAGAAAGGCGTCACGGAAGATCGCGGCGACGGCCGTCCGGAACGCCTCAACCTTTTCCTCTGTCAGGTCGATCGCGACGCCCCGTTCCCGTCCGGCATATTCATGCAGGCGGTCGGCAGTGAGCATCGCCATATGGTCGGCGGCCGCGTCGAAGAGGTCAGGATGCTCCAGAAAGACCCGGACGGCGATGTGCTTGGGATCATGCGCCTTGTTCGGCGCGTCCTCGTCGCCGGTCTTCATGTCGGGGAACAGATCGACGCCCTGACGGGCGGCCTGCGCCTGAATGATTTCGAGGCCGCGGGCATCGCCCAGTTCCGCGATGCGGTGCAGATCGCCGCGCAGCCCCTCGGGATAGCTGTCCTCGGCGCCGGTCAGCAGTTTCTCCAGCGCCTCGCGGGCGGCATCCTCCTCCTGGTCCAGCAGGTCGACGGAGAAGCCCTTGTACTTGCCCTCGTGCCGCGCCAGCAGCGGCTTCATAAGGGCGAGATCGATGGTCTTGATGAACCGGGGGTTCACGAACTTCTTCAAATTGCCCGCCACGACGAATCCCCTTTCCTGCAAAACCAGTGTTCTTGCTACGTTCTTTCTGGCGATTCTTCAACCTGCGCGGGATCGGCTAGGACGCTTTCCGACATCGACGAGTAGAGGCCAGAGGAGACGACCACTCCGAGGCCCGCATGAAACGCCCCAATCCGCTCCCGCCCGACCAGATGACCGCCGCAGAGCGCCGTGCCGAACTGTGCGGGTTGCTCGCCCTTGGGCTGGTGCGCTTGATGCAGCGGCAGCGCGGCGAACCTGCTGACGATACTGGAGAAATTCGCCTACACTATCCGGCCGACCAATGCCGTCATGCAACCCCGAACCCAACGGAGACCGCATGACGACTCACGATCCCATCCCCGCGCGACTGGCGGCGCTGAAGACCACGCCGACGCCCGACCTGAAGCAGCAGTGGCGCGAGTTGTTCGACAGCGAACCGCCGCCGTTCAACCGACGCTACCTCGAATCCCGCCTGGCCTACCGCATCCAGGAACTCGCCTATGGCGGGTTGAAGCCCGAGACGATCCGGCGTCTCGAAAGGTTGGGCGAAGAACTGGACGGCGGCGACAAGAAAAAGCGCGGACTGCGCCTCGACCGCGACTGCCCCATCACCGGCACACGGCTGCTGCGCGAATGGCAGGGCATCGAGTACGTCGTGACGGTCACCGCCGACGGCTTCGAGTGGCAGGGGCGGCCCTACAAGTCGCTGTCCGCCATCGCGCGCGCCATCACCGGCACCCGCTGGAACGGCTGGGTGTTCTTCGGCCTCAAGAACCACAGGGGGCGGACGTGACAAAGTCGCTCGACAAATCGAAGGTCGTCCTCAAGCTGCGGTGCGCCGTCTACACCCGGAAGTCCTCCGAAGAAGGGTTGGAGCAGGAGTTCAACAGCCTTCACGCCCAGCGCGAAGCCTGCGAGGCGTACATCGCCAGCCAGCGGTCCGAGGGCTGGGTGCTGGTGCGCGATCAGTATGACGACGGCGGCATCTCCGGCGGGACGCTGGAGCGCCCCGGCCTGAAGCGCCTGATGGCCGACATCGACGACGGGCTGGTCGATGTGGTGGTGGTCTACAAAATCGATCGCCTCAGCCGCTCGCTGGCCGACTTCGCCAAGCTGGTAGAGGTATTCGACCGGAACGGCGTGACCTTTGTCTCGGTCACGCAGTCGTTCAACACCACCACGTCGATGGGTCGGCTGACGCTGAACATCCTGCTGTCCTTCGCC
>NZ_SOKV02000074.1:0-8228 GCF_004407025.1 Paracoccus sp. DMF | reverse complement strand
GTTGGAGCCTCCGGCAAACCCGGCGCGGTTCACCACGCCAGGGCGCAAGGCGCTCTACGACAATCTCGGTCAGGATGAAGCCGCGACCATGGCGGTTGATGAGGCAATCCGGAGCACGGCCCAAACGGGATGGCGCGGCAACAAGATGAAGGAGCGGATGCTGCGGCGGAAGCTGCTGGAGATCCTTGATTCAGAAGACGCCGTGGACAGCATCATCGAGATCATCCGGTCGCATGATGAATACTGAACTGATTGAGATCGCCGGGCTTTCGGTGGAACTGGTCCGAAAGCCGATCAAGAACCTGCATATCGGGGTCTATCCTCCGGCCGGTCGCGTGCGGGTCGCTGCCCCTCCGGCCATCAGCGAAGACGCCGTCCGGGTCGCGGTTGTGACCCGGCTGGGCTGGATCAAGAAGAAGCAGCGCGAGTTCGAAGGTCAGGCGAGACAACCCGAACGCCGGTACGTCTCCGGCGAGACCCATTTTGTATTCGGCAAACCGCTTCGGCTTATGGTCCAGCCAAACGACAAGAACCGCTGTGCGATTCGGCCAGACGCTTCGGATCGCCTGACGATGTTGGTGCCAGCAGGCTCAACGCCCGACCAGATGGCACGCTGGATGGCGACGTGGTACCGATCACAGCTGCGGGAAAAGGCCGCTCCCCGCATCGCCAAGTGGTCGGATCGGCTGGGCGTACCGGTACCGCGGTGGGGCATCAGGTTGATGAAGACGAAGTGGGGCAGCTGCAATCCCGAAAAGGGGCTGGTGTGGCTGAACCTCGACCTGGCGAAGAAGCCTCTGGCCGCCCTCGACTACGTCATCCTGCATGAAATGGCCCATTTCGTATCACCGCGACACGACAAGCTCTTCTTGAACACCCTCGATCGAAACATGCCGGGGTGGCGACAAATCCGGTCAGACCTCAACGCGCTTCCCCTGTCGGATTGAAGCTCGCTGCAGGAGTTCGATTTCTGTTCCATCTCACGAACGCCACCGGCGTCGAAGTGTTCAGGTGGCGCGAGGATCTGCCCCCATATTTTCAATCGGTTACGGGCTCTACACCGGATGCTAGTAGTCGAGAGGTCCGGAGAATATCGGGCTTTAGAGAACCATTCCGGCTGATGCAGCGAGGACGCCAGTGCAAAGTCAACCGCGCATAACCCTCGAAAGCAACGGGAAAATCCGGCCGCGGCGGGATCGGGAGAACGATTCCTTGAAGGGAAGTGGCGGAGGGGACGGGTCTGAAGTCTAACCTTCTCCGGCCGTGAATCATTGATATTGCCCCACCTTATCACCCTGACTGTCAGTAGGGCTGCCGCATCTCGCCGGACTGTAGTGCACTCTACCACACGCCTTCATTGTCGCTGGGCAAGCGAAGACGGAGGAAAGCTCGTTAAAGTATGCTGCGTCGCAGCACTCCAGCCGCGCCGAGCCACTATGCTGACGCAAAACACGTTGACAAGTTAACTCTATCGATGGTCTACTAAGTGAGTTTTGCTGTGGAGAGCAAAATGGTCTTATGGGCAGTTTCCGCTAGAAATGTCGCAATAGGCGCATTGCTGACGATCTCAGGTTTGCTTTTCGGTTGCGGGGGAGGATTTGAGGCCATTAAACCAACCGGGAGCAACGAAGACCTCGTTTACCGCTTCAATCACGACATCCTGCCGGCATCGGTTCCATTTAATTTTGCGCCCCGAGAGATGCCTAGCTTACCCCCCGGCTCACAGCAATCCGAGCCGCTTGCGCCCAGCCAAACTCCGCAGAGAACGGTTGATCCGGAGGAGAGCACGTCGGTAATCGTGCCACTCAAAGACGGTGATGTGATGCTGGCGGATATAAGCGCCTCTCCATACAACCGCATTGGCCGCCTTGAAATGCGCCATCCTTCTGATGCGCCCGGTTGGGGAACTACTTGCACTGCACAGCTGATCGGTCCGCACGGGGTCTTGCTGACCGCAGCCCATTGTATTTTTGATAAAGAGAAGCGCGAATGGCCCGTATACCTGCGATTTAAGCTTCAATACGATCAGGGTTCGTTTGCGCAGGAGTTCGACTGGGAATGCGCTGCCATGGTTTCAGGTTGGCCCAACGGAGACTACAGATATGACTACGCGCTGCTGAAGCTCCGTGGAGCGCCGCCCGGCGGCTTGGGCATGACAATCAATGTGACCGACAACAGAGTCGATGCCGTCGGCTACCCTTCAAAATACTACAACGCCCAGCGTCTGGTGCATGTATTCGGTGTGCGCGACACCGAAAATCCCAGCGGCATGCTCAACGACATGGGTAAGGGATCGAGCGGAGGAGCGCGCATTCTCCATTTCGATTTTCCGACGGATGTCGTCAGCGTCAACTCGTTTCATTATACGAATGACCCGAGTCGATCGTATGGTCCAGTCCTTAACAATACTACGATGAAGGTATACGATTTTGTCGCGAGAAGTTGTCGTGACAGCGTTCCTGCAGGCGGGGTGCCGCTTGCAGGCGTGAGCTCACTCCTAGACAAAGATGAAAGTGAGACGGTTCAAGCGCGACTAGATGTGTCTCCAGCTTTCGGAGCAGCCATCGCCATCGACACGAACGTGTCTTGTTCGTGTGAGAGGAAGCAGGGTTTTGCAGTCCGAAACGAATCGGCGCGGTCTCGCCTGATCAGTGTCCAGCGCCTAAGCACTTTCGTGGACAGCCCCGTAGAAGTAGACACTCAGTATTTCGTACTCGAACCGAATGAAACGCGTTTTCTGGGGTGCGCGCGAACGGATTCAGCAACTGGACAATCCTGCAGCGTCGATAATCAGTACAAGCTGCTATCTGATCGCAGGCTGCGAGTGTCCAAACCGGACATGCCGAAAATTTCAGCGGGCGTTACAATGGAACAAGTGCTCGCGGCTGACGACATTGCCTATTGTTCAGCGGAGTGCGGCGCGAACAATAATGATGTCTGCCTCAATCTAGGTGTTGGAGCCGTTGCCTCGCTTGCGCCGCTCGCAAAATTTGTGAACGTCGTCGACGCCGGCGGTAGCGTACCCAATGGCACACTCACCAGGAAAGACGACGTGATCAAGGAGTTCGGTGGCGATCCAATTAAAGTACAAGATGTCTGTGAACGCGGCGACATTATTCGCGCGGGTCCGAACGCAGTTAACGACGGCTTCGGGTGCTTGGTAACAACCAAAGAACTGATCCCAAACGCTGGGCTCCGCACACGGCTCAATATGAGGGCTAACGTGCGAGGCACACCTACCACTTGGGGCAACAGCGTGTTGGCGAGCCTAGTGACCGCCCCAGCGACATTTTTCACAGATCGTGAGTTAGCGCCCGCCGTAGATTTCGAAAACAACCCGATATTTACGGAGAGCTTTGGCGGGGATGTTCACGGAGCGTCTATTGTCAATGACAAGCAGATCGTTCTCGCTACAAGCAACGGCTGCATTGTTGGACATTATCGGAAACCCTGAGGCGCGATTGACATGAAGGTTTATCGAACTTCAGGTGCTCGATGCTTCCTCCACGCCGCATCGGCAATTGTTCTTATGCTAATCGGTACTACTGGTACTCGTGCTCAGCAAGATCCTAATCTTGTCGTCGACGCGCCGTTCGATTCAATAACGGCGATCGAGAATTTGAGAAAATGCGTCGAAGTTTCTGAAGGTGAAGGAGCCAAGCTCGCGCAGATAAGGCGCATTGCATATGATTTCTTGCCAGCCGGCGGTCAAGCACCCTCTACACTTGGTGAACGCGTCAGCATAACGCGAACGGTGCAGTTGACCTCGGACGGATTATCTGCAAATCGAATCATTCAAGCTATAGAGGCGAAACGAGGAGGAAGCTGTGAAACAGACGTTAAGATATGGAACATTTCGGTAAGTCTCGCGGCTCCCAACAGGATAGTCGCTTCCTACGCTGCGCGTGTTGATTTGCGTGATTGCGGTTCGTTTCTTGGGATTCCGTATGAAAACGATGTGGGGAGCGCAGGAGCGAACGTGCACCTAGCTTGGCGAATCGCCGAAGATTTCACGGTAGCAGAGGAACTGCCGGTCCTCACTAATCAATGGAAGGACACCAACTGGTTCTACGATTTTATTGGATTCGCAGCATTTGGGTCAATCGGCCCAGTAATCTCGCAAGTTGCATTTGATACGCAGTCAGCGTCGCTCTCTTCAGACGTTTTCAGCACCGCGTTCAAGCACGAATATCAAGCAATGGCAGCCGGCTTCCAAACAGCCCAAGATTTTATTGATGATGTCAATTTACTTAATGCGCCGGTTTGGAATTTTCAACGTGTGCGCGAGCAGTCTGGTGTTGTTCAACTGGGCGCTAACGAATCCACTTTGCAACTGACGGAGCGTGTTTCGATTCTTCCGAAATTTGGACCTGAGACGTACGGCATGAAAGTCGCTGAAATTAAGGCGCTCTTCGAGCTCCGCTTTCCGCGGCCTCGCAGACACGTGGTCTCACAAGGAGAAAGCCTCTGGAAGATCGCCGCTCAATATTATGCCGAGCCAAAGATGTTCGAGCTCATTCGATCTGCCAGCGGATTGCGGAGCTCGCGGATAGAGCGTGGACAGGAGCTTATCGTCCCGTTCTACACGGAGCTTTGCGAACAGGTGAATGCAGGCAGCATTGTTCGTCCAGGAGACACCGTATGGATGCTTAAGCAGCGTCATCTTGGCTATGAGCCAACGCCCGCGGATTTCAGTTCGGGACGACTGAATTTGATATATCCATTTGAGACGTTGAGGTTTAACGCCACTGGGCAATGACCCGGCTCTGGCGCTGAGGCGTTATGGGTGTCTCGCCGCTTTATTAAAATTTGGATGACCTACGATTGTTTTTCGTCCGGCCGCGATCGGTATTCGGTTTGTGAGATCATTTTTTCGAGAAACACCTAGCTGGCCAAACGTGCGCAAGAACAGCTGCGCTGTGGATCATTCGAAGCGAGCGTGGGAAAGGCGGTCTCGAGCGACGCGGGAATGAGTGCTAAAGCAATATCCAACCGGAAAAAATCGTCCGGTGATTAATATATTGCGTCAAATCAAATATTTACAATGGAGAACCTGGTGCGGCCAGTTGGGGCTTCGTTCTAGTAATCCGTCTCGACATACACCCCCGAGCAATCGTAGGCGACCGCTGCCGCGGTCGCGCCGTTGTTCATGAAGTTGCGCGGGCTTAGGAGTTGCGTCGTGCCGGGGATGTCGGTGTCGAGCATGGTCTCGACCACCGCCCCGCTGACCTCCTCAACCACCCGGACGCCGATCTCGGCGCTGTTCGGGGCAGCGATGAGCGTCAGGGTCAAGACGTTCGTCGTGCTCGCCACCGGGAAACTCGCCCCGAGATCGGTGAGCGTCGGCGCGCCGGAGGCATCGTTCTGCACTAGCTGCCAGTTCGTATGGGTGCCGCGCTGGAAGCCGATGCCGATGCAGTTCACCACGGCCGACAACGTCAGTGTCGTCGCCAGCGCTGTCGTCGATCCATAGAGGCCGAAGAACCCCATGCCGGTTGCCTGCAGCGTCACCAGCGAGAGCCGGTTCACGTAGGTGAAACCGCCCAACCCATCCGAATTGCCGCGCCAGCAAACCCAGCCGGCCGAGCGTTCCTCGGCCGCCGCATCGGCGGTGGCGGCGCTGGTCACGCGCCAGCGGCGCATCGAGGTCGAGAGGTTGGTGGTGGCGAGCGTTGGCGTGGAGACCGTGCCGACGGCGGTGCGCGGCATGCCGTTGGTGTTGACGGTCGTGCCGGAGGACGGCGCCCAGGTCGCGATCCGGTTCACCCCGAAATGCGGCTGCAGCGGGAAGAAGCGGCCCGAGGGGCGCTGGACGTCGAGCCATCCAGCCCCGGCGCGGTCGCGGGCATAGAGGGCGAGCTTGCCGCTCGGCGGCGGCGTGGGCACGGCGCTCACCGCCGGAAGCACCACGGGCTCGGGCATCTCGACCCGGCCATTGCTGCGGTCGATCCGGATCGCCTCGTAGAAGGCCGAGCCGTCCGGGCTGACCTTGAAGCTGAAATCGTCGCTGCCGAGTAGGCCGATCAGCGCGCGGGCCGACCAGTTGGTCTTGAAGGCGAAGCTGGCATCGTTGGCTGGCGCGGCCTTGTTGACCCTCGCCTCGATCCCGGCGCCTGCGTTGTTCAGCAGGACCGCGGGCGTGTTGACCGAGAGCCGATTATAGCTGTCGGCCGTCGCCCCGCCGAGGCCCAGAAGCTGGGCGGTCAGGTTTGCCTGGGGCATGCCGACCTGCGTCACGGCATTGGCGAAGGTGACGGTCGGCGTGTTGACCACCGTCGTGCCATTTGCGCCCGAGGTCGCGGAGCCGATGTTGATGACCGTGGTCGACCCCGATGCGCCGCCGGTGCCGAGGTTCACGGTCTTGGTGAGGCCGGTGGTCGTCGCCCCGGTGCCCATGCCGTAGGTCGCGGTGCCTGTGGCCGTGCCGATGGTCGCGGTCGCGGCCGAAACCGTGACCGTGCCCGACGCGGTCAGCGTGCCCGCGAAGGTCTTGTTGCCGGTGAAGGTCTGGGTGCCCGCCAGGATCGCCAGTTCCGACGAGGTGTTTGGTAGCGTGTAGCTGCGGGTCGTGCCGGTGCTGATACCGGACAGCGACAACACCGCCCTCTTGGTCGGATCGGTGTCGTTGATCAGGCTGAAAACGGCGTCCGAGATGTCGTTCGGCTCGCCCACGACCTCCCAGGCTGCACCGGTCCAGACGAGCAGCACGGCCTCGTCCTCGATCCATGTTCGCCAGCCGGTGCGCGGCGGCAGGCGCAGCCAGGAGCCGTCGGACCAGAGGGCGACGTTCAGGTCCCAACCGGCCCAATCGCCGGTGGCGCCGGAAGCGACAAGGTAGCGGTCGCCATCGGCAGGGCTTCCCGGCGGCGCGGTCAGGCCCCGATCAAGAACGGAAAGCTGCACGAGCCCGTCGAGGATACGCAGCGCCTCGTTGTGGGTGACGTGCTTCTGGGCCTGCGCCGCGAGAATGTAGGGCAGCAGGAGATGGGTCGTGGCGTCGGGCATGGGATGGCCTTCAGAAGATCAGCGTGACGGTTTTCGGCGCGCCCCGCCCGACGAGGGCGGAGAGCTGATAGATGCGGATGTCGAGCGTGTCGCCGGGGCCGAGCAGCGCGCCCCAGTCAGCGGTCTGGGCGGCGGCGGTGTAGACCGCGCTGGTGGTGGCAGTTGTCAAGGATCGCTTGACAACTGCACTGTCGAGGATCTCGACCTCGTAGGCTTCGAGTTCCTCGGCCAGCGGCACCTCCAGCCCGCCCCAGCTGTCGGCCGCCAGCGCGCGGGACCGGCGCGTCCAGCGGATTGTCAGGTCGCCGGGCGTGCGCGGGACGCGCCATGGCTGCTCGACATGGGCGACCGAGAACGGGCGAAGCCCCACGCCCTCGGGCATGAAGGCCTGCGCCACATAAGTCTCGTCGCTGACCGGGCGGCGCGTCGGGCCGATGCGCCAGTTCCACGGGATGTCAAGATCGGCCTCGGCAATCGGCAGCGATGCCAGCGAGGCGTCGAGAACGACGACCCGCGCGCCAGCAGGCACCGGATTTCCCATGGCCCCCTCTGTCCCGCGCTGGCCGCGCAGCAGACGGGTCAGGCGATACCGGCCGGGGGCGATCAGTTCGGCTGCGCCCGCCTGCACGATCTCCCAGATGCCCGGCGCACTTTCGATGGCGATGGCGTTGGCCCCGCCGAAGAGGGTCAGGTCGGTGACGCTTTCCAGCGTGCCGGTCAGCAGATCGACCACCAGCGCATTTCCGAGGTCGAAGCGCGACGTAGGCCCGGCGTAGAAGCCCGAGACCAGCGTCCCGATCCGGGCCCGCGTTCCAAAGCTGGTGACCAGCTCGAAGCCGTCCGTTGAGGGGCTCCGGAATACCGCGATCTCGCCCGGCCACGGTATGGCGTGCGCTGCCGCGAAAGGCCGATGCGCGGGCTGGTCCTCGGTCAGCTGCGGCAGATCAAGCATCACCACTTCCGGCGCACCGAACACGACCGCGCGCGTCAGCGAGGCCGCGCGGGGATCGCCGGGTGGCAGATCGTAACTCGCCCGGTCCTGGCGGACTGCCTCGATGCCGCGTGCCTCTGCATCGGCGACCGAGACGAGGCGGAATTCCACCTCGCGGCCGTCATGCGCCAGCCGGATCACGTCGGCCGGATCGAGCGCGAGCCGCGAGGGTGGCAATCGGAACGCCGCCGTCTCCCGTCCCACCCACGCCTCCATCAGCGCGCGGCGGCAG
>NZ_SOKV02000073.1:0-8332 GCF_004407025.1 Paracoccus sp. DMF | reverse complement strand
TAGACCTTCTTCATGCATCCCTCCCGTTGTTGGACGGGCGCCGCCCCGGCGAGGGATGGCGCCCCGATCAGAACCCTCCGGTCTGTTCAGACCGGATCCCAGGTGAAGACGTCACCCGATTTGTGCAGCGGATAGAAATCGTTGCGGAACATGGGGAAGACCCGTTCGGCCACGGTTTCCGGCGTCCAGCCGTCCGAGGTATGCGCGGTGCGGATCGGACGCGGCTGCGAGAACAGGTAGATCTCGTTGTTGCGCACGCCGAAGATCTGGCCCGTCACCTCCTTGCCCGCGTCCGAGGTCAGCGCCACGACGAAGGGCGCGATCTTTTCCGCGACCAGCTTCTTGAGGCCTTCGACGCGCTTCTTCTGCTCGGGCGTCTCGTCGGGGATCGACGAGACCATGCGCGTCCAGGCGAAGGGCGCGACCGCGTTCGAGCGCACGCCGAAACGCTGCATGTCGATGGCGATGGCCTTGGACAGGCCGGCGATGCCCAGCTTGGCGGCGGTATAATTGGCCTGCCCCAGATTGCCGATCAGGCCCGAGGTCGAGCTCATATGCACATAGGCGCCCGAGCCCTGTTCCTTGAAATGCGGCGCGGCGGCGCGGCTGACGTTGAAGGTGCCTTTCAGATGCACCGCGATGACCGAATCGAACTCCTCTTCGGACATGCGGTGGAACAGCACGTCGCGCAGGTTGCCCGCATTGTTGACCACCGCGTCGATGCGCCCGAAACTGTCCAGCGCTGCCTGCACCATTGCCTGGGCGCCGTCCCAGTCCGCGACGGAATGGCCGTCGGCGATGGCCCGACCGCCCAGGGCCTCGATCTCGGCCACCACCTCCTGCGCCGGGCTCAGCCCGGTTTCCGAGGCGCCGCTCAGCGCCACGCCCAGATCGTTGACCACCACGGCGGCCCCGGCTCGCGCCATGTCCAGCGCAATGCCGTGCCCGACGCCACGGCCTGCGCCGGTTACCAGGACGACCTTGCCTTCCATTGCCTTGGTCATGAAACAGCCTTTCAGTAGGATTTCGGCAGGCCGAGAACCTTCTCGGCGATGAAGCTGGCGATCAGCTGTTCGGTGATCGGCGCGATGCGGGTCACCGCCACCTCGCGGAACAGCCGCTCGACATGGTATTCCTTGGCATAGCCAAAGCCGCCCATGGTGAAGATCGCCCTTTCGCAGGCCTCGTAACCGGCGCGCGCGCCCAGGAACTTGGCGGTGTTCGCCTCGGCGCCGCAGGGCTTGCCGGCGTCGTAAAGCTCGGCCGCCTTCATCGCCATCAGCCAGGCGGCTTCCAGATACATCCAGCGTTCGGCCAAGGGGTGCTGGATGCCCTGGTTCTGGCCGATCGGCCGGTCGAAGACCACCCGCTCCTTGGCGTATTGCGTGGCGCGGCGCAGCGCGTCCTGGCCGATGCCGATGGCCTCGACCGCGATCAGCACCCGCTCCGGGTTGAGGCTGTCGAGGATGTAGCTGAAGCCCCGGCCCTCGTCGCCGATGCGGTGCTCGTCGGGCACGAACAGGTCGTCGATGAAGATCGCGTTGGAATCCACCGCCTTGCGGCCCATCTTGGGGATGCGCTGCACGTCGATCTTGCTGCGGTCGAGGTCGGTATAGAAGATGGTGATGCCGTCGGTCGGACGCTTGCAATCCTCGAATTTCGTGGTGCGCGTCAGCAGCATGATCTTGTTGGCGACCTGGCCGGTCGAGGTCCAGACCTTCTGACCGCGCACGCGATAGCCGCCCGGTACCTTCTCGGCAAAGGTCTTGATGCGGGTGGTGTTCAGGCCGGCGTCGGGTTCGGTAAAGCCGAAGGCGACCTGGTCCGAGCCCGAGATCAGCCGGGGAATCCATTCGGATTTCTGCTCATGCGTGCCGTGAACGACGATCGGATGCGGCCCGAACAGGTTGATATGCACCGACGAGGTCGCGGCCATGCCGCCGCCGTGGCTGGCGACCTCATGCATCATGATCGCGGCGTCGGTCACGCCAAGGCCGGCGCCGCCGTATTCCTCGGGCATGGTGATGCCCAGCCAGCCGGCATCGGCCATGGCGCGGTGGTATTCGCGCGGAAACACCCCGTCCTCGTCGCGCGCGAGCCAGTAATCGGCGTCGAAGCGCGAGGCGACGGCGCAGACGCCCTCGCGGATCGCGGCGCGGGTTTCGGCCAGTTCCTCGGCGGATTGGTTGGTCGTCTGGGACATGGTTATCCTTCCTGCACACTGGCGAGGGTGCGCCGCGCCTGCTTCAGATGGGGGATGTCGTACATCTTGCCGTCGATGCCGATCGTGCCGAGGCCGGGGTCGGCATCGAATGCCGCCACGATGCGGGCGGCCAGCGCCAGATCCGCGTCCGAGGGGGCAAAGGCGCGGTTGATCGGGTCGACCTGGGCCGGGTGGATGGCGAGCCGGCCGGCGAAACCGTCGCGACGCGAAACCCCGCAGGCATCGATCAACCCGGCTTCGTTGCGGAAATCGGCATAGAGCGTGTCCAGCGCCGGAACCTCGGCCGCAGCCGCCGCCATCAGGCACAGGCTGCGCGCCAGTTGATAGGGCTGCGACCAGTCGCCGTCGGCGCCCTTGTTCGAGGTCGCGCCGACGACCGCCGACAGATCCTCGGCGCCCCAGGTCAGGGCCGCGAGCCGCGGATGCGCCGGCGCATAGGAGCCGAGGTTGAACATCGCCGGGCCGGTCTCGGTCGCCACGACGATGATGCGGATCGCCCCGGCCGGCAGGCCGGCGCGGGACTCCAGCGCGTCGAGGTAATAGCCCAGGCGCAGCACGTCCTGCCCGCCGTTGGCCTTGGGCAGCATGATCCCCGCCAGCCCCGGCCGGACCACCGCCGCCAGGTCGGCCAGCGTCAGGCCGCTGTCCAGCGCATTGACGCGGACCCACAGCGCGGGGCCGTCCAGCCCCTCGTCCAGCCAGCCGGCCACCATGGCGCGCGCGGCATCCTTGTTGGGCGGGGCCACGCTGTCTTCGAGGTCGAGGATCAGCCCGTCGGCCGCGGTCTCGCGCGCCTTGCGGTATTTCTTCTCGCTGTCGGCGGGAACGAAAAGCAGCGATGTCAGCCTCATGACGGGCGCTTCATCATCAGGGCAAGGCGCCTGCATTCGCAAACCACCTCATCGCGCTGGTTCAGGCCGCGATGCAGAAAGGTGACGATACCCTGCGTCGGGCGCGACTTCGATTCCCGCTTGGCGATCACCTCGGTTTCGGCGCGGATGGTGTCGCCGGCGAAGACCGGCCTGGGGAACTTGACTTCCTCCCAGCCCAGGTTGCCGACCGTGGTGCCCAGCGTGGTGTCGCCGACCGACAGGCCCACCACCAGCCCCAGCGTGAAGACGCTGTTGACCAGCGGTTTGCCGAACTCGGTCGTCTTGCAATATTCGTGGTCGATATGGATCGCCGCGGGGTTCATGGTCATCGTCGAGAACTGCATGTTGTCCCAGTCGGTGACCGTGCGGCGCACGTCATGGCGGATGACGTGGCCGGCCTCCAGCTCTTCGTAATACTTGCCTGCCATGCGTTTTCCTCCGTTATTGCAGCCGGCCCAGCACAGACACCGCCGCGACCGAGTTCGACGGCTGGCCGCCCAGGTTGTGCGTCAGGCCAAAGTCGATATTCGCAAGCTGGCGCGCGCCGGCGCGGCCCTTCAGCTGGGTATAGACCTCATAGGCCATGCGCAGGCCCGAGGCCCCGACCGGATGGCCGAAGCATTTCAGCCCGCCGTCGATCTGGCTGGGCAGCCGGCCGGTCGCGTCAAAGGCGCCATCCAGCACGTCGAACACCGCGCGGCCGTCCTGCGACAGGCCCAGATCCTCCATCGTCACCAGTTCGGTGATCGAGAAGCAGTCATGGACCTCGGTCAGGCCCAGATCGGCGGGGGTGATGCCGGCCTCGTCATAGGCGCGGCCGGCGGCGATGCGGGTGTTGCGGACATAAGAGCCGTCCCATTCGCCATATTGCATCTCCCAGCCGTTCGAGGCGCAGACCTGCACCGACTTGACCGAGACCAGCGCGTCCTGCGACAGGCTGCGGGCGATTTCGGGCGTGCAGATGATCGCGGCCGCCGCACCGTCCGACACGCCGCAGCAGTCGAAAAGCCCCAGGGGGTCGGCGACCATCGGCGCATTCAGGATCGTCTCCATCGTGACCGCCTTGCGCAGGTGGGCCTTTTCGGCATGGACCCCGTTCTGGTGCGATTTCCACGACACATGCGCCATCGCGCGCTTCAGGTCGCCCGCGTCGATGCCGTGGCGCGCGGCATAGGCCCCGGCCAGTTGCGCGAAGGTGCCGGGCGCCGAGCCATAGGGCATCCACAGGTCGTTGACCGATCCCTTGGTGCGGATCGGCAGGCCGCCAAAGCCGGTATCCTTGAGCTTCTCGACCCCCAGCGCCAGGGCGATGTCCACCGCGCCCGAGGCGACGGCATAGGTCGCGGCCCGCAGCGCCTCGGTCCCGGTCGCGCACATGTTCTCGACCCGGGTGACCGGCATCGGCGGCAGCCGCAGCGCCGTGGCCAGCGGAATGGCCGAGTTGCCGACGTTCACGTCGTCCAGGGCCGAGCCGAGCCAGGCCGCGCCGATCTGGTCGCGCGCGATGCCGGCATCGGTCAGCGCCTCCTCGAAGGCTCCGGCCATCAGCATGTCCGAGCTCATGTCCCAGCGCTCGCCAAAGCGGGTGCAGCCCATGCCGAGGATGACAGCCTTGTCGCGGATACCTTGTGCCATGGGGTTACTCCTTTGCTGCAAGCTGCGGACGCGCCAGCGGCGCAGCCTTCCAGAAATAGCTGCGGAACTGGCGTTGCCGGTCGATGGCCTTGATGCGGAAGCGCATCCGCAAGGGGGCGCCGACCTGCTGCGCCTGGCCCTCGACGTCGCAATGCTCCATCACCACGCGCGCGCCGTTCTCGAACTGCACCAGGCCGAAATAGAAGGGCGGATCGGGGGTGAAGTTCAGCCGGTCCGCGGTGATCGAGACCACGCGGGCCGGTTCGTCGCGCAGGATGACATCCTCATAGACGCCGGGCTCGGCCAGGGCCGGGTTGACCGGCATCGGCGTCTTGGGGAATTGCACGTTGCCGCCTTGATCGCGGCCGCCGACGAATCCGTGCATCTCGCGCCCATGGCGGGCCAGCACGCTGGCGGAAACCTTCTGGTTCACCTCGGCGCGCGGGCCCCAGTCCAGCTCGATGCCGCCGGTCAGGGACAGCAGGCGGGAATAGCTGGTCAAGGGCACACCCTCGGCCAGCGCTTGGTGCGCCGGGCGATTGTGGGTCTTGGCGGTCACCTCCAGCACCAGCACGTCGCAGCCGTTGCCGCAGCCCGCCAGCAGCACGATCTGGCCCGGCTCGGCCTGCTCCAGCGCCAGCGCGAGCCCGAACAGCGGCGCAGCGGTGCCCAGCTCGCCGGCTTCGGGGGCCAGCCGGTCGATGACATTCGGCGCCGTCATGCCAAGCTTGCGCGCCGCCGCGGCATAAAGCCCCGACACGGCCTCGGGCACCACGGCCAGCGCGACATCCTCGCCGCGCAGCCCCGCCTCGGCCAGCGCCGCCTGTGCGGCGGGGATCAGCGCCTCGGATACCATGGAATCGCGCGAGAAACGCTCCTCGGCGGCATAGGGCAAGCCGCGCGCAACCGAGGTATAGCTGTCGAGCAGGTCCAGGTTGACCCGGCCCGCCCCCAGCAAGCGCGCCAAGCCCGGACCGTCGCCGACGACCGCCGCCGCGGCGCCGTCGCCCCAGGACAGATGCGCCGCGCTGCCGGGCTGGCTCAGGCGCCTTTCCCCTGCGGCGATCAGTTCGGTTCCCGGCGCGCCGCGCAACGCACGCAGCAGCGCAGAGACGGCCGACCGGCGGCAGTTGGCCAGGTCGGCCGTCTCTGCGTCGCGGGCGATGTTCAGCGCATCAGCCATGATCACCGCCTGCGAACGGTCGGAAAAGGCCGAGGAGGTCGAGGCGAACACCACCCTCGCGATCGCGCCCTGCGCCTGGGCAAGCGCCTCGCGCGCCGCCTCGACCGCCTGGGTCAAGGCGTCTTCGTCCCAGCCCGCGACCGCGCGGCGGCCCTTGCCGTTCCCGCCCAGGCCCGACCAGGCCAGTTCGGCTCGCGCCGCCTTCCGCTCGAATCGCAGCAATGGCAGGTAAGCGCCGGTGCTTTGGATAGATCTGTTCGCCATGCCTTTTCCTCCCGTGCACTGCAAATATGCACTAATGCATACGATACGCAAGCATAACATTTATCTTGAACTATGTTCTTTGCATTATAATATGCCAGCAGTCAAAGTATCATGCCGGCCCGGCCCGGGCAGGCGCGCAAACCTGCAGACAGGACGACGACATGGAGTGGAGTTGGACCGAAGCCGACACGGATCGGCTGATCTCCTGGCTCAAGGCCCGGGGACTGGCGCCGCAAGGCGGCTGGCCAGAGGTGCGGATCATCGGCGAGGGGCACTCCAACATAACCTCGCTGGTCGAGATGGACGATTCGCGGCTGATCGTGCGCCACCAGCCCGTGATTCGTGCCAACGCGCCCGATGTGCTGCGCGAGGCGCGCCATATCGCCAAGCTCAACGCCGCGGGCGTCCTGGCGCCCCGGATCCTGGCGATGGCCGCGGCGGGCGAGGCGCTGGACGTGCCGCTCTACGTGATGGAGCATGTGCCGGGCATCGTGATCTCGGGCGACTTGCCCGAGCCATTGCGGCAGGATCCCCGCGGCATGGCCCATGCGATGATCGACGCGCTTGCCGATCTGCATGGCATCGACGCCGCCCGGATCACCGCGCGCCCGCTGGACGAGCCCGAAGCCAACCGCCAGCACTTCGCCATGCTGCGCGGCCTGATTGCCGATCTTGCCGGCCACGAAGGCGAGGCCCTGCGCACCATGGCCGGGCGCCTGGACGAAAGCGTTCCCGATGCGGTTCGGCAATGCGTGGTTCACAGCGATTTCCGGCTGGGCAACCTGATGTGGGCGGCCGAGCTTCCGCCCCGGCTGGCGACGGTGCTGGACTGGGAACTCAGCACCATCGGCGACCCGCGGCTGGACCTGGGCTATTTCATGATCGCCTATCCCGCGCCGGGAGTCGCCCGCACGCCGTTGCAGGATCTTGGCCGGGCGCTCTATCAGGCGGAATTCCCGGCGATCCCGGATCTGCTGTCCCGCTACGGCGAACGCACGGGCCGGGCTCTGGCCGATCTGGACTGGTTCGCCGCCTTCGTGGCCTGGAAGACCGCGGTATTCTACGTGCTGTCGCGTCAGCGCGGCGAAGACTGTTACTACGATGATGATGCGCATTGCCGCGCCTTCCTGGAGGCGAGCGCCGATTACCTGGCCCGCCGGGGCAAGTGACGAGAGAAGAATGGATATTGAAGTATTGCGCCGCTTCCGGTTCGACGAGACCCGGCAAAGCTATTCGAGCAAGGATAGCATCCTTTACGCGCTTGGCATCGGCTTCGGCAGCGACCCGCTGAGCCAGGACGAATTGCGCTTCACCTATGAGAACGATCTGCGCGCCGTTCCCTCGATGGTCAACATCCTGGCGCATCCCGGCATGTGGGTGAAACGCCCGGAACTGCGGCTGGGCTGGCAGAAGCTGCTGCATGCCGAACAGCGTTTCGACATCCTGCACCCCCTGCCGCCCGAGGGCGAGGTCAGCGCGAAATATCGCGTCACCGGCGTCGTCGACGGCGGCGCGGCAAAGGGCGCATGGCTCTATTTGCGCAAGACCTTGACCGATGCCGAAGGCCGGCCCGCTGCCCGCGTCAGTTCGACCTACATGCTGCGCGGCGATGGCGGATGCGGCATGTTCGGCGCGCCCGAGCCGCCGCTGGCGCCCCTGCCAGCGCGCGCGCCGGATCATGTCCTGAGCCATGCCACCCTGCCGCAGCAGGCGCTGCTCTATCGGCTCAGCGGCGACCTGAACCCGCTGCATGCCAGCCCGGAACTGGCGCGGCAGGCCGGTTTCGATCGGCCGATCCTGCACGGGCTATGCACCATGGGCATTGCCTGCCGGGCGCTGATCTCTGTGCTTTGCCCCGGCGCGCCCGAACGGCTGCGGCACATGTCCCTGCGCTTTTCAAGCCCGGTCTATCCCGGAGAAACCATCCAGACCGAAATCTTCGATCTTGGCGGCGGCGAGATTCGCTTCCGGTCGCGGGTGGCCGAGCGCGCGGTGATCGTGCTGGATCGCGGCCGGGTCGAGCTGGCGCCGGCGATGGCGTCGGCGCCGAACGAGATGGAGGCCTCGCGCTAAGGCGAGGCTCGCCCGCCGGCCGGGAAACACGACGATATGGGGGACGAGATGGATTTCGGATTGACGGATGAGCAGGCGGCG
>NZ_SOKV02000072.1:0-8633 GCF_004407025.1 Paracoccus sp. DMF | reverse complement strand
GTCGAGATGGCCGAGCCGGATCACCGGCACTTCGGTCAGCCCCAGCATGGTCGCCGCCAGCACCCGGCCATGCCCGGCGATCAGCTCGCCATCGTCGGCGACCATGCAGGGCACGGTCCAGCCGAACTTCGCCATGCTGGCGGCGATCTTCGCCACCTGATCGGTGCCGTGGATCTTGGCGTTGCGGGCATAGGGCCGCAGCCGCTCAATCGGCCAGGATTCGATCTGGCTCGGCGTGAACACCAGGTCCATGGGGCGGGTCTCATCTGGGGCAGGGGCGGGCAAGCCGATGCGAGCCCAAGGAAGGCCAGCGTCAGGACCGGGATCCGCGATGTGGTGAAAAACGAAAGCGCCCGCGAGGGGTATCCTCCGGGCGCTATTCTTCGATGTTCAAGGGGTAGGTCAAGGAGGGCAGCTTTGTCAATTGGAAATCATGGGTGGATTCAACGGCTTCCCGGTGGGTGGCTTCCGCTGGCTGGCTTCCGGCGCGGTGGCTTCCACAAACTGGATTCCCTAGCTTCCGCAAAAGAATCCAGCGCGCCAAGGTCGTGATTCGGCAAGCCTTTGATAATGAGTCGCTTTTCCGAAGATCGCGCGGCAAGTGGATTCCGCCTGGATTCCCCGGTGAGAATCCATGTCGCTAGCGAAATGCCGCGCTGCGCCCCCCCGCATACGTTCGGCGCCGGGGAGGAACCATGCCAAGGGGGAGGCGACGCGGCTCCACTGCGATGGAATGCCAGGTCGCCCGAGCTACTGGATGAGGACCATATCTTCGATCTCGAACGGCCCAGCGCTGAAAATGCGATTGTAGGACTGATGCCACACTGCTTTCAGAAAGACCCCTTCTGCCTCCCGGAAAGACCAAAACACCTTCTTATACTCGCTGTGTTCGGATCGGATTTTGATGGCATTGCTGTCTGAATGCAAACGTCCGGTTTCACCGTCATCCTTTATCTCGACCAGTGCAATGCTGTCTCTGGTGCGCCGTCCACTGACCCCGACGACGAAATCGGGAAAGAAGCGTTTGCCGGTTGGCAGGATCAGGCGGGTGGCCCACTTCTCGTTTTCTGGGTTCCGCAGCCACCACTTGATCTTGCCCGTATCGTCGTTGTCCAGCAACTCGGCAAACGCCCGCTCGGGTCGATTGAACCGACCGATGAAGGCCCCGTAGGCTCCCTTCTTTGCCTTTGGAGCTTCCTTGGCCCCGAACTGTTCCGTGGGGATCGGCTCGTTGCTTTCGAGGCGGATGTGATGACCCTGTGCGATGCGGACGGCCTCTTTCAATGCCTGGGGCTGTCTCAGGATGGCCAAGTTGATCGTCCTGCGAATGTCGCGGCGGGTGGCGGCGATCCCATCCTTCTGGCACAGTCGGGCAAGCTCGGCCTCAACTGCTTCACGGATACGACGCGGGTCGATCCCGTCATTGAACATGAGCTGCGCCTGCGCCTGTTCAGCGATCCGGGCCGCCGACATCCTTACACTCAGATTGCGCTGGTCGGTCTGGCCCGCGTTGAAGAGGTCGTGCATCGACAGTTCGGCATTGCTGTTTATGGCCAACAACATCGAAGTCATGGGCACCATGCGGCAAAATTCCCGGGCTATCTGCGGGCAGAGGTCGCCTTCAATGTCGAAGAGGTTCGGCAGTTCTTCCCGCACCAGCGCAGTCGGAATGCCCAGATCAGTTCGCAGCAGATACTTGACCTGATGCTCTTGCGGCGCGGGCTGTGCAGGCGTCACACGCGGCGACAAGACATCGGGCAGGTTCGGAAACAGCGGAGGTATGGCCGGGGCCGAGAACCCTTCCACGGCACTCAGAGCGCTTTGCTGACGCAGGGTGGAGGCGGTGGCATAGTTCGGGTTCAACAACCCCATCGACACCTGTCGCTCAGCCCGGTCAGCCTCGGTCTCACCCGGCACGGCCTGCACGGGCGGGGGCGGCAACGGCCTTGCTCCATAGCTTTCTGCCGCCCGCGTATCGTTCCCCAGCACATTCACGTCGAGCGTATCGGTCAGAACCGCGATCCCCTCGCGCACGGCTTTCAGGTCGGCGGCGGCCTCATCCAGGCCGACCTGCAACTCGGGGTCAGACATGAAGACATAGCCCCGGTCCAGCAACGGTTCGGTCCCGTGCAGCGGGCGCACGAGCGGATGCACCCGCATGATCCGGCCCACGATCTGCAAGCCGAAATCGCGCCCGCGCGAGGGGCGCACGGAAACCAGCGTCCAGGCGCGCGGCGCGTCGAACCCGGTTGCCACGGCCAGTTTGAACACCAGGACCTCGATCTCGGGGTCATAGGCCAGCGTGTGAAACGCCGGGTCAGGCTCGCCCGAGGTGTGAACGGCAATTGCCTTCTCGGGCACCCCGATCTCGATCAGCCTTTCCTTCACCCGCGCAACCGGGTCTTCCTTGCCCTCTTGCTGATCTTCGACCTGCACAAGCATCAATGGCGTCAGGCTGATCCCCTTTTCGGCCAGCTTGTCCTTGATGAAGGAATGCTGCGACCACCCCGCTGTCAGGGTTGCCACTTCGGTGTCGATCAGCGCCCGGTCCTCTTCCTTGAACCGCAGCACCCCCACCATCAGGCCGATCTTGTTCAGCCCCGCCTTCACCACGGCATCGCGCGAAACCGTCACGCGGCTGGCCACCTTCAAACCGGCATCGCGTTCGAATTTTTCCAGCTTGGCATCGTTCGGCGTGGCCGTGGCCAGCACCGTGAAATCGGGCGACAGCACATTCAGGAAAAACTCCGCCGTCGCCGCAGCGCCCGAGCCGAAATTCAGATGCGCCTCGTCGATCACCACGCCGATGCGGAAACCGCGCTCGCGCAATTCGGCAATCATGCTGTCCACGGACAGCGACGCCTCCTTGTCGGTGCGGACCTTGCGGCTTTCCTTCTTGACCACGGCGACCGAGGCCCAGGTCTGCACGAACACATCGCCGTCACGGGCGGCGCTGGCCACGCGGTCGGCATAGACATCGCGCTGCCGCAACGCGCCACATTGGGCGGTCAGGGCGCTGCGGGTTTGTGTCACCAGCCCGGCATAAGGGGCGAACCAGAACCACACCGTCTTGGCGTTGAGCTGCCCGCGCGCGGCCTCCAAGGCCCGGCCGAGCATCAGGGTCTTGCCCGATCCGGTCGGCGCTTGCAGCAGGATCACCCCAAGTTCGCGCGAAATCCGTTCGCGGTGCTGCGGTTCGCGGTCGTGCAGGCCGGAGACAGTGCGCAAGGTCTCGGCCATCGCATCGACGGCGTTTTGCTGATACGGGGCCAGCGACAGGCGGAAATCGGCGTCATCCCTCATTGGCGGAACCTTCCGACCAGTTCGGTGCGCACCGACCGCACGTCCAGGGCATCGCCAAGGGTGGCGGTGATCTGACCCGGTGCCCAGGCATAGACAAAGGCATTCTCGCGCCGCTGCGCCACGCCGCGCAGGTGATCGAGCAGTTCGGTGCCGACCCGATCCGCGAAAATCAGGGTCTGGGTTTCCGTCTTGTGCTCTTGCCATGGCGCCTGTGTGTAGCGGGTCAACGGCAGGCGGTGCAGCGCCTCCAGGGCCGCCCAGACCTCGGCAGGATCGAGGTCTTGGTCGAGGTCTTCAAACTCGATCTCGCGGCAGCGCAGATAGGCGAAATCGGCGGCAATATCCGCGAATTTCTTGTCATCCGAGGCATTCAGGCGACGGATGCGTTCCGCCGTCACATCACGGCAGATGTTCTTGTCGGGGGCATCAGTGGTCGCCTCGGTGGACGAGACCATGATGAACCGCCGATCCCCGCCATCCTCGGCGTTCAACTCCATCACGGCTTGGGCTGTGGTCGCGGAGCCGGCGAAGAAATCTAGCACCGTGTCGAAAGGCGATACCGCCTGACGGACCATTTCTCGTATCATCGAAACGGGCTTGGCGTAGTTAAAGGCCTTCGAGCCAAAAATATCTTGAATGGATGTTGTGCCCTCTTGGTTCATCCCCGACACAATAAAGGCGTTGGGGTCAACATCTTCACTTTCGGGCACAGTCTTTGCTTCGGACAAAGGGGTGATCCAAGATGACAAAGGCTGATTTGCGTTCTTGAGCTCAGACTTGTATCTGACCCACTGTGGAATGCCGAAGCCAACACGCTTCCCAACCCAAAAATCCAAGTGTGGCATATCTCGCCAAATCTTCTTGGTATTCTTGGCAAGTGGAACATCGTTGGCGTCAATTGCGCTCAACAGTTCGTCGAGAGTTTCCCATACCGCAACTTTCTGGCCTTCGGGAAAGACGATTCGCCCGGCTTTAATCCATTTCCCGATTTGATCGCCGGAAGGCATAATTCCTTTCGTCGCTGTATCAGGAGGAAATACCCTCATGACATCTCTTATCGCTTCAAGTTCGGCATCCTTGCGGCCGCCCTTGGGAAAAGGTGCGGGCCAAACGCGCTGAGGGTTTGGCGGGTAGTAGGTGTTAGTCTTCGGATCATACATCGCGTAAAATCCATTCTCGCGCTCTGTCATGTCCTTTGGCTGACTAATGTCGCTCAGACGATACCAGTCCTTGGACTTTTCGTCCCAGAAAATATACTTCTCATAGGTCTTTTCGTGTCCTGAAAACCGGAACTGTGGCTTGGCGTAGATCAGGACATGCTCATGGTTTTCTGAAAGGAATGCGCCCTTCGTATCGTTCCCGCCTGTCCTTGTCCTCCATACAAATGACCCAACCCGCATCCCCGGCAGGGCCTCGTCCATCAGCAGTTCCAGCTTTGCCCGCTGGTCGTCGTTGATCGAAACAAGGATCACCCCATCCTCGGCCAGAAGATCACGGGCCAACGTCAGGCGGCGGAACAGGAATTCCAGCCAGGTCGAATGGAAATAGGCATCTTCGGGGTTGGCATAGTGGTCATTATAAACCCAATCCTTCGCCCCGGTGTTATAGGGCGGGTCGATATAGATGCACTTGATCTGCCCCGCCATGGTCATGCGCAGCCAGCGCAGGGCATCGTAATTGTCGCCCTCGATCACCATGTTGCGCCACGGGGCGGGCTTGTCCGACAGGTCGGGGATGATCGTCGCCGCCACAAAGTTGGCGTCCACAGCGTTGTCGGCCTCGATCTCGTCCCGCTCCCAGACCAGCCCCAGCCTCTTGGTGCGGTCCCGCTTCTTCAGCAACTCGATCAACTGCTCGCGGGGAAGATCGTCATACTTGCTCATGCACTGTCCTGTCTTCGCGGGGAGCGCGGCGCAGCGCTGCCCTGTCGTTTCTTGGCAAGCAAAGTCACGCTCCACTGCCATGTTGCCCCCGCGATACACCACCGCCGCCGCGGTCTCAACGCAGGAAACCAATGGTTCCACGCGAATGCTATTTCGGTGCGTCCGGTTTCTTGGCCGCATCAGCAGCTTTCGCGGCGTCTTTCAAAACCTGCGGCTTTGTCGCATCCATTTCTGCCTCATATCGTTCCATTTGGATTTTCATCAGCGATCCGGGCAGGTCGAAGGAAGCAAGGAACACGAACGTTGCGAGGCCGAGGAAAACGGTCTCAAGCCAGCGTCGCAGTTCAGCCTGCGTGTCGGGAACGAGGAACGTGCCCAAGGCTACGCCGAGAGTGATCAGGTAGAGGAAGAACAATAGCTTCTGGCGGAACAATTTTCGCTGAACCGTCTTCTTCATCAGTTGCAGCTCTTGCCAATTCTTCGCCTGTTTTAGCGTTGGCTCGGCTATCAGCGTAATTACAGCAATCAAAAATCCGGCAAGAATCGAGAAGATCGTGACAACTGTGTTGACCGCGTTGGTGTTGCCGGCGACCATGGGTTGAAAGAAGTAGCCGACCGCAGCGGACACGGCAACAGCGACAGCGAGTTTGCCCAGCCGCCCCCAGTCTGTCTTTGTACCTCTTAGAACAGTGCCCACGTCACGCCCCCAGCTGGCCGTTTCCCTCCAGCTCTTCCATATAGGTACGCATCGCGTCCCACGCTTGAAACACGCTGACCGAATTCGCGTGTGCTTCCAGCCTCACGGGTTTCTTGACTGATACCTCGTCGGGCTTGATGACCGCACCGTCACGCAGGTGGATCACATAGCCATCGGCCTCCTCATCCTCGGCAATCTCGCCTGCCAGGTGGTCAAGCCCTTCGCGGGCGGCAGAAAGATCGCCCTTCTTGACATTGATCGATACGGTGACGCTACCCTGTTCGGACTGCCGAAGTTGTCGAAGTTCAGCATCCCGAGCGGTCAGGCCTTGGAAGGCTTCACCGATTTGGCGTTTCGCGTTTTGCCAGAACCCGCCGCCGCCTTCTCCCTCGATTAGTTCAACCGCCGATGCTTCCGAAATATCGACCTTCATGTCGATGCTTCTGACCCCAACGCGTTCGATGATGGCCAGAGCGTTCGGGTTCCCGACGCGGATTAGCTCGAAGAATTGAGTTTCGCGTGGCATGCCGGCCTTCTTGAACAAACCGGACAGGTAGCTGCGGAGCGCACCGCCACTGCGACCGCAGCTCAGGCAAATGACATGGTTGCCCCGGATCATGGCCAGGAAATCTGCGTTCAGGAAATTTTCGCCCGCATCCGGTTGACGTTCGCCAAGGTCCACTTGTGCAGCTGGGGCCATTGGGATGGTGCCTACCCCTTGTCGATCATAGTAGCGCGCACAGTGCAGTGCGAACCCCCAGGCCCCTTCGTCGCGATCTCTCATGCCCGTGACAATGGCGCGATCCGCCCGAGGCACACCGCGCTCGAGGTGTGTTGCAAACTGCCCCCATGCTTGGCGCGTCAGTTGTTCGAGGTTCTGGCCCGGCGTGTTGAAGCGGGCGCGACGATATTCAAGAGTCTTGTTGATCTGGGGCAAGCGGGAACCTCATGGATATTTTTCACTTGCAGACATTGCGCTATCCGCTGTCTGCAGAGCAAGCTTGTCCACCACTCGAACTAAGAATGATTACCCTATCTACGGCCGCGCCTTCGGCATCGCTGTCGTCACCTCGACCTCTCGCAGCATCCCGCCCGCGATCAGCCCGTAGGCAATGGCCTGTTCGATTTCAACGGCGTTCACTGGTCGTTCCAGGGGTTGATCAGGCGAATGCCGCAGCCGTCGAAATCCTTGACGTTGCGGGTGGCGACGGGGGCGCCCATGGCGCGGGCGATGGCAGCAATCTGGCAGTCGGCCTCGGCGATGGGGCGGCCGGCGGCGCGGCGCTGGGCTGTGATGTCGGCATAGGCTTTGGCGGCAGGGCTGTCGAAGGGCAGGACGCGCGTCTGGAAATCCTGGTCGATCATGGCGTCGAGGGCCAGTTGCAGCCGGTCGCGGCGCTGGCCTTCGGGCAGGATCGCGACGCCGGTGCGCAGTTCCGCTTCGGTGACAGCCGAGATGAAAAGATCAGCCGAGTTATGCTGACCGAACCAGTCCAGCACGATCCGGGCCGGCTCAGTGCGCATCAGTTCCGAGATCACGTTGGTGTCGAGGAGGATCATTGATCACTCGAAGCCGGGTGTGGGGCGCATCGGGCCGCGCTGCACCGGGGCCAGGTCGATGCCGCCCACCGCCGCGAACCGGGCGTGAATGGCCTCGCCGAGGTTGCGCGGTGCGTTGGGCTGGCCGACAACCTGACGCAGGATGTCGCGGGCCTCTTCCTCCATCGAGCGGCCATGTTCAGCGGCGCGCACACGCAGGCGGCGCTTTATATCGTCGTCAAGGTTGCGAATCGTGATGCTGGCCATGATGCCCTCCGGTTGTAGGCCAAAGATAGGCAACGCTAGCATTGCAATCAAGATGAAACTGCCACGCTGATTGGGTCGGGTGTGACCAATCGGCAGAATGATCGCCTTGGAAAGACGGCTATTTGCGCGGTGCGACCAGCCACGGCCGAGCCTTCGGCATCGCCGCCGTCACCTCGACCTCGCGCAGCATCCCGCCCGCGATCAGCCCGTCGCGGACCCAGCCCAGCGCCTGCCACCATTCGTCATAGGCGCGCCGCGCGGCCTCGATCTGGCGCGGGTGGGGCGAGAAGGTCACCGGGCAGGCCAGAACCTCGACCGTGCGCCACTTGCCGCGGGCGAGCACGCGGGCGGTGCCGACGACGATGGTGCTGGCGCGTTCGCCATGCTGGTTGCGCTTGATCTCGACCGGCAGGCAGCGCGAAACCGCACCCGGCATCCAGTCCGGGGTGAGGCCGGCGCGGGCCAGTTCCGCCACCCGGATCGCCATGCGCTTGCCGCCCATCGCGTCGGGGAGCCCGGCGACGCAGGCGGCGATCACCTCGGCGTCCTCGTGGGTGTAGCTGCCCATCTTGTGCTGGCCGCCGTCGATCTTGCAGCCAAGGATGGCGCGCTGGATCAGGACGTATTCCAGCCCGAAGCCGAAGCCTTCCTCGGTCACGTCCTCGGGCACCGGCAGCTCCAGCTGAGCCTTCTCGACCCGAAACGCCCATTCCAGCGCCGCCTGCACGCCCAGCGCGCGTTTCGCCCTGCCGCCGCCCGTGCGGTTGATCCGTCCCTGGAAACTCATGGCTGCAATCCTTCAAGGAAATCTATCTGCGCTGGGCGGGGCGATGTGTCCGCCGGCCGCCAGATCCACGGGCCCGAGGCCATGGGCAGAAGCGAGAGCGCGCCACGCATGTGCTGCTGCCAGCGGGTGAACTCCGTTGCCGAGCAGGCGCAGAGCG